>NZ_JBKXLD010000171.1:0-1515 GCF_047010065.1 Allobaculum sp. | reverse complement strand
ACTTGACGATCCGCTCAATTTTCGCTGCACTCATATTCGAATGCAGATTCTCGTTCATCCACGTTCCAGAAAGTCCGCCGTGGACCAGCGAAATGATTTCCTGCCTTGCGGAAGGCTTCAGCGATTTGGAAAGGAAGATCTGTGCGATTTCCGGGTTACGGATTTCTTCAACCCATTTTCGTTTTGGATACGGCAGGAGCACACGATCGGCCAGACGAAGCAGACTTCCTTGCTGCTGCAGCGTATCCTGCATTTCCAAAAAGGAAACGCCCGCAAGCAGAAGTCTGGCGGTCAGTCGAAGTTCATCGAGTTCAAGCGGCAGATCGAGCAGCCGCTTTTTCTCTTTCCGACTCAGGCGATCAAAGGTTTCCGGATCCAGAAACGACACAGCAGGCCCTTCGGTCTGCATGCCTTTATCCGATAAGAACAGAAGGTTTTGCGGATCAGCTGTCCCGGCGGCGCGATCGCTGTCGTTTCCATCTTTGGTAATTGTCTGGATCTGACGAAGCTGTTTTTCCTGTTCATCCGTCAGGACCGAAAGCGGAAGGTAGGCATTTTCCAGAAGAAGATGACGGCGAATGCCTTTTAATACGGAAGGACAGGCGTAAATCCGACAGAGCGGACGTATTTTACTGATCTTTGAAATCCAGTCGCCAAGCTGATCGTATTCCATATGGATCGAACGCTCGTTTTCGATCTCTCTGAAAACATCTGGATCGCCCAGACGCATAGAAAAATTCAATGCGTCATAAAGCCAGTACCCGTACAGACCGTTTTCTTCTTCAATCAGAAGCAGACTTTTCCGCGGCGGGTTTGAAAGCGAAGCCGCGCTCCATTCGGTTAGGACCGTTCGGACACGGGTTTTCAGATCGTTTTGAAACGCGTCCTGTTCAAAATAGGAAGCCAGACATTCAGCCCGTTTGGGAAGAGCACCATCGAGAATCGTTTTCTCCAGTTTTTGAATACCTGTCAGTACCCGGCTTTCGGTTTTTTTCAGAGCCTGTTCATCCAGAGACTGATTTTTCCGGTCCTGCTCTTCCATCAGCTTTCCGTACTGGGCTTCGATTTTGGCGGGATTCAGCGTCGACAGACTTTCATAGGGCATCTGCTTGCCGGCAAGTTCAACGAGCGCTTCAAGTGTTCCAGGCTGCAGGCCCTTTTTCATCCAGCGCTCGAGAAGTGACCCTTTTTTCCATTGCGGCTGCAACGCAAAAAGCACCGCGAATTGAGCCCGAAGCGTTTTTTCGTCAGCGGAATCGCTCGAAAGCGTACCTGCAGCAAGGGATTCTCCCGATCTGTCGCTTTCCTTTTTGGGAGTCGCTTTCTTTTTCCCCGCCTTTTTGATGGGGCGGGCTTTGGATGACTTATCCTGTGCCATATGGGAGCCGTTATTTTGTGCGAGCAGCTTCGCATACACATCTTCAACATCCAGAAGATGCCAGGACGGATCGATCTGTACGTGCAGGCGAAGCTTTTCGTTTTGCGCCTGCAAGGACTTCAGGCTCTCCTCACTCC
>NZ_JBKXLD010000170.1:0-1518 GCF_047010065.1 Allobaculum sp. | reverse complement strand
GCGGAAAACACTGCTGCATCCGAAAATTCCTCCAGCGGGGAAAAACCGAAACGCAAACGGAGAACCCCCGCAAAGAAAACCGCAGAATCCAGCGAAACGCCGGCCGCTCCAGCTGAAAACAGCGAGGAGAAGCCAAAGCGCAGACCCGGTCGAAAGAAAAAGACCGCAGAGGAATCTGCAGAGCAGGAAGGAGGAAATAGCTAGTGGCGGAGACAACGGTAAATAAAGACAAATCGACGGTGAATAACCCGAAAAAATACGCTAGAAACAATACAGAATTTATTGCGGCTGACAAAATCACGTCCACGACCTTCTTCACCACGGGAGATGAGACGCTCGAGCGTCTCCATCCTGAGGGAAGCCGTACGCGTACGACGCTCGAAGCCGCGAAAGATGTTATGCAGGAAGTGGACTATGTCCTGGTCGAGGAGATCGCCCGCTCCTGCTACCTTACCCCTTTGCAGTGCGCGGAGCTGGTCAGCCTCAGGCTGGCCAACTACTCCCGCAAGGCGATCTTCAATCACCTGACCAAACTCAGCAAGTACCATGTGCTGCAGGAAAAGGCGATTCTTCGCAAGGGAGGAACCAAACTGACCTGCTTCTCGCTCGATCTGTTTGGATCGCAGATTGCCAAGCAGTCCGTCCATATGCACGGCGGGAATGTCTATCTTTCCTATTCCAGACGCCGTGAACTCAACAAGCCGGAAAAGCCGCTGGACATTTTCCGTATCCTCGTCGGCAACCAGATTCTGGTGGGGATGCTCAAAAGCGGCGTCAGCATGAAGCGCTTCGGTGTTCAGGAAGTGTTCGCTTCCGTCAATCCGCAGGACGTAAAAAACGGTGCCATCATGCGTACGCCGGTCAATTTAACCCTCAATGACGGAAGCCGGCTGTTCTTTGAAGTCGTCCGCAATACGGACGAATCGCTCGAACAGCTCTGTGAAAAGGTGAGTCGTTATTATTCGATTCTCGACAGCCAGTGGACGATGCTGGAAAGCCGCAATATGACGGATAAGACCAATATCTATGCCTGCTTGCCGCAGCTGGTAATCTGCACAGAAAGTCCGGCGGATGCCGAACAGGTGTATCAGGCGTTAAAAGAACGCAGTCTGATTCGCAAGGAAGATACGCTTCTGTTTACCGAAGACATTCTCCATCTGAAAAATTCGCTGATTTCCCTGTACGAATTCAAAGAAGACGGCAGCCGTCAATGGTATCGTCTGCCGGGCATGAAACTCTACAAATAAAGCCCGATCAAAACCGAAAAAGAAAAGGACAGAATGTTCTTCTGTCCCATAAAAAATCGAGGAATAGAAAGCCGGCTTAAACGCCCGGCAATCGATCTCGTCTGGTTTTTCCTTTCCGATTTCTGTTTCATTCGCGCGCTCATCCATAAGATAGTGGACGAGCGCGTTTTTTCTTCTGTATCGCTTCTGTATCGTTTAATACAATCTCGCTGGGAAAACGTAAGTGTCAAACAATCGACGGGTATACGCGAGACTGAATATTAGATACGCT
>NZ_JBKXLD010000169.1:0-1893 GCF_047010065.1 Allobaculum sp. | reverse complement strand
TACCTACAAAGTGCAGTACAAGGAAAGCGATGACGGCGAATGGAAAGACATTTCCGAAGGCGAATGGCCGTATACCACCGGCTGGAAAGTCGCGGAATTCGACCATACCGTTACCGCGAAAGCGGTTCGTTTCATCGGTGTCGAAACCATGACCAACGGCGGCAAAGCCAATACGGACATGTCGGCAGCCGAAGTGCGCGTGGCGACAGAATTCCCGAAACGGAATCTGACAGCGCTTGAAGGCTTTAGCGTAACCTGGCCGGAAACGATCGACGATACGTTCGTTCTTGGTCAGACCGACCTGCACAAGGACATCACCGTGAGCGCCAATGAAACGCTCCATTACGGAAGCGACTACTACTTCGATTACGAAGCCAATCCGGAAACAAACGAAGTGACTGTAACCCTCAAAGGAAACGGCTACTATTCCGGTTTGGTTTCCAAAACGTATAAAGTGGCTTCCATCATCGCCATCGATACGACCCAGCTCGAACTGGCAATCGCCGAAGCCGATGATCTGCTCCAGAACGCCCAGGCGTATAAGACCGTTGCTCCGGTAACGGCAGCTCTGCCCGAAGCCAGAACGGCTCTGGACAAAAAGGAAAGCCAGAAGGCGGTTAACGACGCGGCCCTCGCGCTCAACCACGCTCTGCTTTCTGTACGTCTTCAGCCGGGCAAAGACGCACTGGACGCCCTGAAGTAGTCGATCCAAACGCATATCCAGAGATCCAGAGCGTTTTAAAGATTTCTTCGAATTCAGGACATACAAAAGGCTCCCCATTTGCACAGTACTGTGCAGGCGGGGAGCCTTTCTTATTGGGCCGCAGTGTGCCGCAGGAAAGCGGACCGTTCCGGTTTCGAGGCATTTCGTAACGAAAACGGCACGAATTGAAAAGATCGAAACCTCAGAAATTGGCCGGCACGATTTAGAGTATAATAATGCACAAACTCAGGCGGCCCGCTTTGTGTCCCCTTTTTCTGTGCCTCAAACCGACGCAGAAGGCCGCCAAAGAAAGGAAACTGAAGTATGGCTCGTCTGCAGCGTTCAAAATCATCGTCTGTATCGCTTGAATCGCTTCATCATCCCGTTGTGTTTGTGGTCGATATGATTAACGGCTTCGCCCGTGAGGGCGCGCTGGCCGATCCGGCGATTCTGCAGGCTGCAGCACCGATTCGAAAGCTCATTGAAGAATCTCAGGCGCCCGTCTGGTTCATCCGGGATTCGCATACGCCCGATGCGGCGGAATTTCAGTCGTTTCCCGTGCACAGTCTGGAAGGCAGTGAAGAATCCATGGTGATCGATGAACTGAAGGATCTTGAAACGGCTTCGCATACCCTGTATAAAAACTGCATCAGCGCCGCGGCCAGCCCGCAGTTTGCCTCCATGCTCGAAAGCCTTCCAGAAGAAGGCGCCGATCTGATTGTGACCGGATGCTGCACCGATCTTTGCGTACTTCAGCTCGCCCTGCCGCTTCAGAGCTGGATCAATCAGACCAATCGAAAAAACATGCGCGTGATCGTGCCGGAAGACTGTGTGGAAACGTACCACATCCCGGATGTACACGATGCCGCCAAGTGGAACGAAACCGCGCTGGCCATGATGGCCGCAAATGGAATTCTCATCGCAGGTTCCGTTGAAAAGGAATAAGGAAAAATGAAAGATGGAAGAAATCTGACCCTGGTCATGGATTTTTACGAACTCACCATGAGCCAGGTCTACTTTAATCAGCACAAAAACGAAGAAGTTGTGTTTGATCTGTTTTATCGACGCAATCCCGAAAAAGGCGGCTTTGCCATCTTCGCCGGACTGAATCAGGTCATCGAATACATTCAGGATCTGCATTTCTCGCCGGAAGAAATCGACTACCTGCGCAGCCGCGGGCAGTTTACGGA
>NZ_JBKXLD010000168.1:0-1923 GCF_047010065.1 Allobaculum sp. | reverse complement strand
GCGTATCTAATATTCAGTCTCGCGTATACCCGTCGATTGTTTGACACTTACTTTCCTTCCTGGGAAAACCTGCCTTGAATTATGCAGAGCTTGCTGCGCATGCTTTAGCCGTCCTGATCCCTGGGCAGCGAATGCTTTTGCCTTGAGATTTCAGGGTATGCGATCAGTCAGCGCTTGGTTCAATTTTCTGCAGATCGCCGTATTCGAAATCGGAGTTCTGCTCATTGCCGAACATCTGGTAGCTGGCATGGATTTTACGGTTTGCGGTATCGATGGATTCAACCGTAACAACGGTGCCTTTGATCGGGCCGTTGATGACTTCGGCCTTATCGCCGGGAACCACATCGAGAGTGACGTTTTCAACCGGACGATGAAGTCTTCTGAGTACGGCGTCCACTTCTTCCTGGGCTACAGGGAACGGTTTTGCTCCCTTTCCGCTCGATCCGATGAATCCGGTTACGCCCGGGGTGTTGCGGACAACGTACCAGGCTTCGTCGGTCATGCGCATGCGCACGAGAATATAGCCGGAGAAGAGATTGTGCGTCTTTGTAATTTCCTTGCCGTTTTTGTATTCCACTTCGGTTTCTTCCGCTACAACGACATCAAACAGGGAATCTTCCAGACCCATGGTGCTGATTCGTTTTAAAAGGTTTTCCTTAACACGATTTTCCTGACCGGCATACGTATTGACGACGTACCAGGCGACATCGTTGTCGTTAACTTTACTTGTCATATTGGTTCCTCTCCTTTTGAAAAGATCTGTATAATTTATATCACTGATCGAATGGTGCCCCTGATTTTAAGGACCGTAAATCCAGCGAAGTGCCGCCAAAATGGACGGATAATCAAAAAGGCAGCGCGAGTCTGCCTTTTTTGGTTAAGCCATGTAATCCAGTTTAAAGCGAAACAATCCAGCTGACGAGACCGGAGGCCGCAATTTCACAGATGAAGAAATAGAGGCCAAAGAGTGCGGTAAACAGAATTACGAGTCCGCTGGATTTCATCAGCTCTTTGAACGAAGGCCACTGTACCTTTTTCAGTTCCGCCCAGATCGCTTTGGGCGAATAGGTCGGGTCCTTGATTTCGTTTTCAGCCATTATCAAATTCCTTTACTAGTCAGTCTTATTTTGACTCTTTATGCAAAGTGTGCTTGTTGCATTTCGGACAGTACTTTCGAACTTCAAGACGGCCTGTCTGCGTCTTTTTATTTTTCTCGGTCGTATAGTTCCGGGAAAAGCATTCGGTACAAACCAAAGTAATCTTATCAGCCATAGTATGGCCTCCTTTGCAAGTTAAAAATATAGCATTCAACCCATTTTCTGTCAACAAAGCCCCGGCCTCCGGCCTCCATGCCGGTCCTTTATCGTCGGAACCTGAAATCCAAATCCAAATGCCGAAAAGAAATCGCTCAGCTCTTAAAACATCGGTTCCTTTGAAAACACTTCATGCCGTTTCCAGGCAGAGCGCGCTCTTCGCAGCGCCGTTCCGACGCGGGAGAGCGTAATGGACAGAATGGCGGATGTCTGCTTCTGGGTATAGCCCGTTCTGAGCATAGTCAGGATCTGCATGTCGAGCGCATCGAGCTCTTTGGAGAGTTCAGCGAGCACCTCATCGCAGGCGGAAGCCGCTAAATGATTTTCTTCGAGTACCATGTCGCTCTGAAAGCAGTTCTGAATATTCGGTCCGCCAAATTCACGGCGCTCAAAGCAGGCTTCCAGGGAAAGTGTATTGCGCCTTTGCAGGGAAGAAAACTGATTGGCACTGCGAATCAGGTCGGTCGCCTTGTTGCGAAGACAGGCGTAGTAGACCGTTCCGATCGAACACTTCTCATTGTCCCGATAGCGATAGATCAGCCGGTCAAACACATCGTAGGCAGCCGCGATCCAGTCTTCGTAAAGAAGAAGGGACCGAAGCATATTGTTG
>NZ_JBKXLD010000167.1:0-1956 GCF_047010065.1 Allobaculum sp. | reverse complement strand
ATTATCCCAAGGAGGCGGTCGAGAAAATACCCGTCTTTTATTTGACGCTTACATTGGAATGTTTCTGTTCATTCAGAATAGGCAAAGAAGGACAGACGTGCAATATCTGTTGGATTTCTTCGCATTTTCGATTGCGTTTTCCACAGATCTGTATCATTTTTCACGTACAAAAAACGGCCGGTTTTCTGCAGCCGTTTCCGAAGGGAAACAGACTGCAGAAGACCGGCCGTTTTGAGCTGATCGTTAATCCAGAGGATTTCTTGAAAAATTATCGTGAATCGGGATTAGCGGTTTTCTTTCCAGGCGCGGATTTCGTCAAGGGAGACGTTTACAACGCTGCCGTCGGAAAGGGTAAGCGGAAGGGTGCCTTCACGCAGGCTTTCGAGAACTTCACGCTCTTTGGGTTCTACGTTTACCGCCAGTTCGAGCTCATCAAGCTGGAGAGGATCGACGGTATTTGGTGCATCGGACATCGGGTCGCGGGCGGAAGCGTTTTTCGGGAAGGCGATGACATCACGAATGGAGTCTGTTCCGCACAGCAGCATGGCGATACGGTCGAGACCGAAAGCCAGTCCGCCATGAGGAGGTGTTCCGTACTGGAAGGCATCGATGAAGAAGCCGAATTTCTGCTGGGTCTGTTCCGGGGTAAAACCGAGAACTTCGAAGATTTTGTCCTGCAGTTCCTGTTCATAAATACGCATGGATCCGCCGCCGAGTTCATAGCCGTTCAGTACGCAGTCGTACGCGTTCGTTTTGACTTTGCCAGGATCGGTGTCCAGCAGAGGAATGTCCTCGCGTTTTGGCATCGTGAACGGGTGATGCTGGGAAACCCAGCGGTTTTCCTGTTCGCTCCACTCAAACATAGGGAAGTCGACAACCCACAGGAAGGAGAATTCGTCTTTTTTCTTCAGACCCTTTTCGGAAGCGATATCGTTGCGCAGAGCACCGAGGGCCGTGCAGGCTTTGAGCCATGGATCGCTGACAAGCAGAACGGTGCCGCCGTCTTTTACGCTGGATGCGTCTTTTAAAGCATTCAGTTCTTCTTCCTTGAGGGATTTAACCGCGGAGCCGGAGAAGACACCGTCTTTGTATTTGAGAACGACCAGACCGCTGGCGCCGTTTTTGCGGGCTTCCGAGGTCAGACGCTTGATTTCCTTGTTGGAAGGCTGGAAGTCTTCTACGGTAATGCCTTTGATCACGCCGCCGTTTTCAAGGGCGTTATGGAACGGAACGAATTCGGATCCCTTAAACGTTTCAGAGAAATCCTGCAGTTCCATGCCAAAGCGGTTGTCCGGTTTATCGATGCCGTAACGGTTCATGGCATCTTCCCAGGTGATTCGCTCAAACGGGGTCGGCAGATCGATGCCTTTGACGTCTTTCATCAGTTTCTTCAGCATCGCTTCCGTCAGCGTCAGAATCTGATTTTCATCGAGGAAGGACGTTTCGATGTCGAGCTGGGTAAAGTCGGTCTGACGGTCTGCACGCAGGTCTTCGTCGCGGAAGCAGCGGGCAAACTGGTAGTAGCGCTCCATGCCGGAAATCATGAGCAGCTGCTTGTACAGCTGAGGCGACTGCGGAAGGGCGTAGAACGTACCGGGTTTCCCGCGGGAGGGCACGAGGAAGTCACGGGCGCCTTCTGGTGTCGAACGGCCCAGAACCGGCGTCTCGATTTCGACGAAATCATGGGTATCGAGGAATTCACGCAGGGAACGGACGATGGCTGCACGCGTCATGAGATTTTTCTGCATGACGGGACGGCGCAGGTCGAGATAGCGGTATTTCATACGGGTATCTTCGAGCGCGTCGGTTTCATCCGCAATGATCAGCGGCGTAACTTTTGCCGGGTTGACGATCTCAAAATCGGAAACGATGACTTCGATATCGCCCGTAGGAAGCGCCGGGTTCTTGTCCTGGCGTTCTTTTACAACGCCTTTTACATGAAGAACGTATTCCTGA
>NZ_JBKXLD010000166.1:0-2193 GCF_047010065.1 Allobaculum sp. | reverse complement strand
TCGCCAGCTCGGTTTCGGTCGCTTCGATTTCGTCTTCGAGGGTATCGTTTCCTTCTTCGTACTTACCGTGTTTAAACCAGGGCCCATTGCGGTAAAAGAGCAGGGAAAGAACGGCACCGGCCGACCAGCCAAACGGCCACGCCAGCCAGATGCCGGTTGAACCGAGAGCGGTGGCGGAAAGAATGAGTGCCAGACCGACGCGCAAAATCAGATCCGCAAACGTGGAAATCATGAATTTTCCCATCTGGCCCGCTCCGCGTAAAATGCCGTCGGCGACGAGCTTGGCGGAAACGATGAAGTAGAACGGAGAAAGAATGCGTAAAATTTCGATGCCCGTCTGCATCGCTTCGCCGTTTGGATGCTGGAGAAAGAGCAGAAGCAGCCGGTCGCCGATGAAAAAGTACGCCAGAAAGAGGGGAAGGCAGATGCCCCAGACTAGACGAAGCCCGGCGTTGAAGCCGGCGCGAATGCGATGAAGCTTGTTTGCGCCGATGTTTTGCGCCGTATAGTTGGAAATACCGTTGGCAAGCGTCGTCAGAGAGGTGATGACCAGATTGTTCAGCTTGATCGAAGCGCTGTAGCCGGCCATGACACTGGCGCCAAACCCGTTGATCGCGCCCTGAATCACGATGTTGCCGACCGAAATGAAGCTTTGCTGGAGGATGCTTGGAATGGCGATGACGGAAATCTGCTGAAGAATGCGCCAGGAAAAGAAGGGGGCTTTTCCCGAATGAGGAAGTGTATGAAGCCGCTTGAAGACATATACAATGGCGAGCACGCAGCTGACACCCTGGCAGATCAGCGTCGCCCAGGCCACACCGGCTACGCCCATGTCAAAGGCCGTTACAGACAAAATATCGACGGCGATGTTGCTTAAGGAAGAACCGGCCAGAAAAAGAAACGGCGTTTTGGAATCGCCCAGCGCCGAGAAAATGCCGGTCGCAACATTGTAGTAAAAGACAAAGGGAAGACTCAGGCAGTAAATGTCGAGATACACCATGGAATCGGCCATGACGCTTTGCGGCGTGTTGATCAGCTCGAGCAGAAACTGACAGCCGACAAAACCGATCAGCATGAGTACCGCACAAAGCACGCCGCTGGCGGCAATCGTTGTCGTGACAGCCGTTTTTAAATCCCGGTACTGCTTCGAGCCGAACAGACGGGAGACGACGACCGAGCAGCCGATATTGCATCCGAACGCGAACGCGATGAAAATGAGCGTGATTTCGTAGCTGTTGCCGACTGCGGCCAGCGCGTTTTCGCCAATAAATCGTCCGGCGACAAAACTGTCGGCGATATTGTAAAGCTGCTGAAACAGAATGCTTCCAAACAGGGGAAGACAGAACTGCCAGAGCACTTTCGACGGTTTTCCGACCGTCAGATCCTTGTTCATACGTTTCAATTCCTTTCTTTCCATACCTTTCTTAAAGGATTTTTCAAACCCGTTACTCATTATCCAGAAGAAAAGCCATATGTAAAATATTGTATTGATATCCAAGCCATATCAATTTGATATGGTTTATGAAATAGAAAGCCAGTCGGGAGAAAAAAGCCATGACCAAAAGAAACCCAGACGTTCAGAACCGTCTGAAAAAAGAAAAAAATGCGGTGAATTTTGAGTATTATCGGATTTTTTACTGCGTCGCCAGATATTCCAGTCTGACCAGAGCGGCTGAACATCTTTTCAGCAATCAGCCAAACGTTTCGCGCGTCATAAAATCGCTCGAACAAAGTCTTGGATGCGATCTTTTTATCCGCTTTCATAAAGGCGTAAAACTCACCCCCGAGGGAGAACGGCTGTATGCGCATGTCAGAATTGCGATGGAACACATTCAGGCAGCCCAGAACGAACTGCAGGAAATGAGCGCGCTGCAAGCCGGCGCCGTTTCGATTGCGGCCAGCGAAGTGGCCCTTCGCTGTCTGCTCCTTCCGGTTTTAAATGCCTTTCGCTCGCGCTATCCGCAAATCCAGATTCGAATTTCTAATCATACGACGCCGCAGGCACTGTCCGCCTTAGAAAACGGATTCGCGGATCTGGCGGTCATCACCAGCCCATGCCATCCGGCCAGTCAGATCGAATGGGTCCGTCTGCGCGACTTTCAGGACTGTGCCGTCTGTTCGAAAAAACTGGCCAGATCGATCGAACAGCCGCTTTCTATTTCGGATCTGAGCCAGATGCCTCTCATTGTACTG
>NZ_JBKXLD010000165.1:0-2266 GCF_047010065.1 Allobaculum sp. | reverse complement strand
GTATCTAATATTCAGTCTCGCGTATACCCGTCGATTGTTTGACACTTACGTTCTGTTATTTTGAAATTTGAGAAGTTTTTGATCCAGGTTTAAAAAGCGCCGGATGACATGCTGTACTCGGCTCTCGCTTTGCGAGCCTGCAGAATTTCGGCGTGAACACCTTCGAAAGCGGGTTTACAGAGCCCTATTCTCCGCAGCAATTAGAACCATTCTTTCAGGATCGGCCGTCTGTCGGATCGTTCTGCGAGCCGTTCTCCACCTTGTTTCGATACCTGAATTTTCTGTTGGGGAGCTGAAGCTTTTCCTTTCGGTAAAAAGAGCACGGATGTTCTGTACCATGCTCTTGTAATGGGATTTGAAATCTGAATGGTACTCGTTCTCACCGCTCTTACTTTGCGACTACGATGTTAACCACTTTGCCTTTGACCACAATGATCTTCTTGATTTCGTGGCCTTCTGTAAATTTGATGACAGACGGCTGTTCGAGCGCTTTTTCCTTGAGGGCTTCTTCGTTGCTGCCGGCCGGCATTTCGAATTTGCCGCGGACTTTGCCGTTGACCTGAACGATGACGGTTACGACATCTTCCACAAGCTTGGATTCGTCCCAGGTCGGCCAGGGTTCGTAGGCGATGGACTCATTGCTTCCGGTCAGCGTGTGCCAGAGCTCTTCGCCCAGATGCGGTGCGAACGTTGAAATCATCTTCACAAAGCCTAACGCGTACGGGCGGTAAATCTTCTTGTTCTTGTACGCTTCGTTGATGAAGATCATCATCTGCGAAATGGCGGTGTTGAAGTTAAGGGTATCGATATCCTTGGAAACTTTCTTCACCGTCTGGTTATAGACTTTGTCGAGGTTTCCATCGTTTTCATCGGTAATTTCCAGAGCTTCGGTGAAAGCGCGGTTAACGCGTTCGAGCCACTTGCGGGTACCGTCCAGACCCGTCGTCGACCAGGGCAGACCCGCTTCGAGCGGTCCCATGAACATTTCGTAAACGCGCAGTGCATCAGCACCATGGCTGGCGACGATTTCATCCGGGTTTACGACGTTGCCGCGGGATTTCGACATCTTTTCGCCGTTGCTTCCCAGAATCATGCCCTGATGGAACAGTTTCTGGAACGGTTCCTTTGTCGGGACTACGCCCAGATCGTAGAGCACTTTGTGCCAGAAACGTGCATAGAGCAGATGCAGAACCGCATGTTCCGCACCGCCGACGTACAGATCAACCGGGAGCCAGTGCTCAAGCAGTTTCGGGTCGGCAATCGCCTTGTCGTTATGCGGATCGATGTAGCGCATGTAGTACCAGCAGGAGCCGGCCCACTGCGGCATCGTATTCGTTTCGCGTGTTCCCTTTACGCCGTCAATTTCCACATTGAGCCAGTCGGTGCAGTTGGCCAGCGGCGATTCACCGTTGTCCGCCGGCTGGAAATTGTCCGTTGCCGGGAGTTCGAGCGGGAGTTCTTCCACATCAATGGTGCGTTCGGTGCCGTCTTCCATATGAACGATTGGAATCGGCTCGCCCCAGTAGCGCTGTCTCGAAAAGAGCCAGTCACGCAGTTTGTACGTTGTCTTGGCATTTCCTGCGTGATGGGCTTCCAGCCACTCGATCATCTTGCCGATGGCTTCCTTCTTGCCTAAGCCATTAAGCCATTCGGAATTGATATGCATCCCGTCTTCCGTCCAGGCTTCTTTTTCAATGTCGCCGCCTTCGATGACCGGAATAATGGGCAGACCGAATTTTTTGGCGAATTCATAGTCGCGGGTGTCATGAGCCGGTACGGCCATAATGGCGCCGGTTCCATAGGAAGCGAGTACATAGTCGGAAATCCAGATTGGTACTTTCTTTCCATTGACCGGGTTGATCGCATAGGCGCCGGTGAAGACGCCGGTTTTATCTTTGTTCAGATCCGTTCTCTGCAGATCGGATTTGGTAGCGCATTCCTTTTTATAGGCTTCCACCGCTTCTTTCTGTTCCGGCGTAGTGATTTCGTCAACGAAAGGATGTTCCGGAGCCATTACACAGTAGGTTGCGCCAAAGAGGGTATCGCAGCGCGTCGTGAATACGGTGAACTGCTTGTCGTGGCCGTCAATATCGAAAATGACATTGGCACCCGCAGACTTACCGATCCAGTTTTTCTGCATTTCTTTTGTGGAGGATGGCCAGTCTACGAGATCGAGATCTTCCAGCAGGCGGTCTGCGTATTCGGTAATACGCAGTACCCACTGACGCATCGGTTTGCGGATAACCGGGTAGCCGCCGCGTTCGCT
>NZ_JBKXLD010000164.1:0-2343 GCF_047010065.1 Allobaculum sp. | reverse complement strand
GTTCTTTGAACGTGTCAATTTCTTTTTGAAACTGACTGACGATTTGAAGGCTTTTTGATCGCCGCGTTCATCGAACATGTGTAATCATACTCCTCCTGAAACGAAATGCAACCCTTTTTAAAAAATTTATAAAATTTCCCAGATGCGGTGAATTGAAGGGTGAATTGAAGGCAGGATCAGAGAGAAACGAAGCCTCGAGATGAAAGCCAGGGACCAGCGAAGATGCGCATGTGCCGTTCGAAACGGTTCCGAAAGAAAATGCCGGTCTCTCTTCTTCCCCGCTTTCAAACGGATGGCGAACACAGCGTTCTCTGCGCAAAAAAAGTCCCCGAATTGCTTCAGGGACCAAATGTCTTGAATGAACTGGATTACTCCGTAAATTTGTCGTAGAAGGCCATTTTCTCGAGTGCAGACGTATCCGCAATCGGGTTGTCTTCCAGACGCAGGGCCTGCAGCAGAGGCAGATCCTTGAGCGGGCTGACATCGCTGATGTAGTTGGCTTTCAGCGTCAGCTGGCGCAGGAACTTCAGGTTGGAAAGCGGTGAGAGATCGCGGATCATGTTGTGATCGAGACGCAGATACGAAATGAACGTCAGATCGGCCAGCGGGCGCAGATCGGAGATGTTGTTGTTGTAAAGGTCGACATCGCACAGTTCGCTCAGACCTTCCAGCGGAGACAGGTCGGAAATATTGTTGTTTTCGAGCGAAAGGATTTTCAGATTGTGCATGTCTCGCAGGCACTCGATGCTGCGGATCTGGTTTCTTCCCACGTTCAGATCCACCAGTTCGGTATCGTCGCGCAGACAGTCGATGCTTGTGATGCGGTTGGTGAACAGATCGAGGACTTCGAGTTCCTTGGCTTTCGCGAGGAAATCGACATGATCGAGCAGACAGAACTCGGCATGGAGCACTTTGAGGTGTTCGACATTCGTAAATTCGTCGACGTGCTCGAGTTCGTTTTTGGACAGGTTGAGAACCTGGAGTTCCTTAATATGATTCAGCTCGCGCATATCCGTAAAGCCGGTCTGTTCCATGGAAAGCACGCGCAGATGTTTCAGCTTGGCCAGGAAAGAAAAGTCATTTGGATTGTTGTAGTCGAGGTTGAGAATTACCAGCGACGGGAAATCCTTCAGCGGATCGTAGTCTTTCAAATACGGGTTATTGGAAACATCGAGTTTCTTGAGGTGTTCCATCGCCGAGAGCGAAGAAATATCCGATACCAGGTTGGTGGACAGATTCAGTTCTTCAATGTGGCGAAGGAAAGACAGATCTTCAATATAGTAGCGGCGCATGCCCGACATATCGAGACGGACAAGTTCCGGAAGCATGCCCAGAACCGAATAGTTGAACGGTCCGTTTTCGGTATTGATCCGGATTTCCTTGAGGTGCTTGCAGCTTTCTACATAATCGAGCGAGTCGATTTTGGCTCGTCTCAGATTGAGGATTTCCAGGTTGATCATGCTTCCAACCGCGGAAATATCCATAACGTACAGATTATTACGGGACAGGTTGAGTCGTTTGATCTGGTAATGGGCGTTAAGCGGTTCAATGTCACGCAGCCGGTTTCCGCACAGATTGACGTCCACCAGGCTCGACAGAGGACGAAGCGCTTCAATGCTCGTCAGTGCATTGTTGGACAGATTGATCTTTTCGAGATTTTCGGCATACTGCAGACCTTCGATCGTATCAATATCGCGATCGGAGGCGTCGAGCGAAATCAGTTCCTTAAGATCTTCTTTCTGCAGCGTCTCGGGGGTTTTGTGGAGAGTGCCGGCAATCACTTCCGCTAAAGCTTCATTGCGAATAAACATGTTTTTCCCTCCAATTCGATGGCTTGATTTCCTTTATTATACATGATCCACCACACGGGATGATTTCAATCCGGGCGATTTAGCATTTCCCAGCAGCCGTACAGAAGGCCCTTGCATTGCCCCTTTTCCAATCTTCTTTTCTGCGCAGAAAAACTGTTCCTGAAAGACTGGTTTTTTCTTATTTCCCCGTTTTTACCCGTTCTGATTTTTCCGTCCTGAAACTGCAAAAAAGCCATGAAACTTCGATCGTGTTTTCGACCGGTTCCATGGCTTCTGTATGTTTATTGTTTATTTCAGCTGGTCCAGAGCTGACTGGATCGCAGGATTATTCCGATGCCGCCAATGCTCTGTCCAGCGCCAATCGACGCGTTGTAGCTTTCGTTTTGCACTATGAGCGTACGGCCGTTCTGGCTGAATACGGCGTTCCAGCCGCTCTGCACACGGAAATCCTGATTCAATGGAATTTCCGCTTTCCAGCCGTTTACATCGTGATTTTCCTTGTTAGTCAGCGTCAGTTCATACTGTACGTAGT
>NZ_JBKXLD010000163.1:1017-2419 GCF_047010065.1 Allobaculum sp. | reverse complement strand
CAGGTCACTCTGATGTGCAGCTACTTTTTCTCCATTCAGTACGAAGTCATTTCCGGCTATTTGCGCGGCTTTGGCATTTCGGTTCTTCCTGCCGTACTGACGACGCTGGGCGTATGTGTCGTTCGCATTCTCTGGATTCTGTTTGTCTTCCCGCTCTCGCATACGTTCATGACCATTCTGGCCATCTTCCCGATTTCTTTAGGCTCCGCCGCAGTCCTTCTGATCGGCGCTCTGCTGATCAAACGGCCCGCCCGCCGGCTTCTCGCCGCACAGAAGGCACAGACCGCGGCGGCTTAACCCTACATTTCGCATTCTGCCTGCACGCTTCAATCACGGTTTTGCGAGCAGCGACCGAAACACAGTCTTGCGATAAACACCGACCTGCTCTAAACACGGCAGCCGAAAACCGACCCGCTCGATATTCCAAAACGAGCGGGTCGGTTTTTTCGTCGGAGAAAGCGGTTTTCGTTTTCAAATTCGCTTCAAAAAACAATACGGAAGCCGATTGGTATACTGAAGAAAAACAGGCCGCACTCTCTGACCTTTCGTCTTATGCGCAGGGCAGGAGCCCAAGATGCCCTTCGGCATCGTGCGTTCAAAGGACAGTAAACCGAACGGAAACCGGATGCGGCGGCAGAATATGGAGAAAAGACTATGTATCCAAACGACTGTAAAAACGAAGCCTCCAATCTCAGAACCTTTACGCTCTCCAACGGCGTCGTGCTTCCTTCCACTGGCTTTGGCACCTGGAAAGTGGCCGGCGTCTCCACAGCGGATATCGTGCTCGAAGCCCTGAATGCGGGCTATCGCCTGATCGACACTGCCGCGATGTACAAAAACGAAGCGGAAATCGGAGAGGCCCTCGCCCAGACATCCATTGCGCGCGAAGATCTTCGCATTACCTCCAAATGCCCGCCCGAAGCCAGACACTACGACGATGTCATCGCCGCCTGCAACCAGAGTCTGCACGATCTCGGTCTGGACTATCTCGATCTGTATCTCGTCCACTGGCCGGCGTGCGAACACGAATTCGGCAAAGACTGGATCGCCCTTAACCGGGAAACCTGGTCGGCCATGATCGATCTGTACAAAGCGGGCAAAGTCCGTGCCATCGGCGTATCCAATTTCCTCGTTCACCATCTCGAACCGCTCATGGATATGGAAGTGACCCCCATGGTCAACCAGATCGAATACCATCCTGGCTATCTCCAGCCCGAAGTGACGAAATACTGCCAGGCACATAACATCGTCGTCCAGGCATGGTCGCCCCTTGGCCGCCAGCGCGTTTTAAAGCTGGAAGAACTCGAAGAAATCGCCAAGAAAACCGGCAAGTCCACCGCCCAGATCTGCCTGCGTTTTGAACTGCAGAACGGCATTCTCCCGCTGCCCAAATCGGCCCATT
>NZ_JBKXLD010000163.1:0-1007 GCF_047010065.1 Allobaculum sp. | reverse complement strand
CGGATGAAAGCCAATCTCGACGTCTTTGATTCCGAACTCGACGAGCAGACGATACAGGCGATCGACAGTCTGCCTGAAACCGGCTTTTCCGGTCACGATCCCGATACCAACCAGTACCATCCCGCTCCATAAAGCGAGGCGGACACTGGATAGGAATGACGGAGTTTTCCGGTAAAACCGAACGAAAGTCCCAGCGCAAACCGGCCTGATCTGCACTGTTTCCCCTTTTGCTTTCCAGAGAAAAATGCTGCAGTCCCTGCGGATCCCTTAAGTGGATCACGCGGACTGCAGCATTTTTGCGTGAAGGAATTCGATTTTGGATTTGTGTAAAGCCAGAAAGAAACGCGCCTGAGCGCATGCTTCTTTCAATTCGATCTCGAACGAAGCAATTCAGACCATCTCTGGCGTAATTTCGAAACCTGGCTTTTTTTGCGTTGGCGGACCTTAAGCGTCTTTGAACGGCTCTGCCGTTTTCGAAGATGCTTTCGAATCTGCGACCGGCGACCCGCTTCGCCGATTAGCGCGCTGCTCATAGCGAACCCGTTTGGATTTGGGCTGATAGAGAACCGTGCTGGCCAGCTGCTGGCCTTTTTTCAGATCTTCGGGAAGCTGCGATTCCAGAGCCTTGAGGTCAACCGTTCTGAGTCGAACACGCGTCATGGAAGCCGGGGTACCGTCGGATTCAGACGGTCCGGCAGCTTCAGAGGCTGCTGGGGTCTGGATCGAATCCGAAGACTCGAGATCGGATTTGGCCGCTTTGTCTTTTGTTTTTTCTTTCTCTTTATTCGAATTATTCGAAGCCGCCTTTTCCCGGTCTGGGGCAGCTTTCGATTTTTCCACCGGTGCTTCGGCAGTCTTGGGTTTCGTCTCTGGTTTTGGTTCTTCAAACGCGGACGGGATCGGATCCTGTCCGGCACATTCGGTCTGCGGCAGGCGTTCGAAATCTTCTTCTCCGACTTTCGAAACCGTCTGATTTCCCACTTCGTCGCTGTCGTCCGCCGCTGAAC
>NZ_JBKXLD010000162.1:0-2430 GCF_047010065.1 Allobaculum sp. | reverse complement strand
AAATGATGACGGCTAAGAAAAATTTCCCTTCGCAAGGAGGGCTTTTCGTCGTGCCATAAATCATCTAAAGACTTTCACATTTTCAAAAATATCTGCCTGAAATTTCCCTGCATACTCGCGAGTTTACAAGATCCAGGCGTAAGGTTCCACAGCAAACTGAAAAATTCAAAGCCGTGCCTCAGATCAGGAGACGGTAATATGCAGGGTTCTGGTAATGCTGTTGCCAAAGCGGTCGCGAATGCGAATATCCACATCCCGCTCTTCGGTATTCCACGTCAGATCCGAAGGAGCCTCGTAATAAACGCCCGAAAGATCGCTGGCGCCAAACACGTCATCCCAGTTCACGTCCTGTCCGTATTTTAAGTCGAGGCTGGACGGTGATCTCGCCAGAGAGGGGGCCTTTGTGTCCTTGATCTTGATCACGAACGGTATGGTTTCCTGTCCGTCACGGATCAGAAAGTTATACTCGCCGACCGTCAGATAGTCCAGGCCGACGGTTACAAAGCGGTTGTCCGTAATGGTAATGCCCGGCGCATCCGCTTCTACGCTCAGACGGTCCAGATCGACTTTTTCCGGATTTTCGAGATAAAGTGAGGGATTGGCGTAGACGTCGACGCCCAGCTCCAGCACAAACGTCTGGTTGGTCAGGGTAAGGTTTTGCGAACAGCCCGTCAGCATTATACACAGGCCAGCGGCAAGGAGTCCTCTGGACTTGCGCTGCCTTTTGAAAAGCGACTGGTTTCTGTACGAGGCGTTTGAACGCATCAGTGTCTGTACGCGCCGTTTCAAGGAGAAAAAGAATTTGCGGATCATACGCCTGCTTCTTCCTTTTGCGGACAAGCCAGTTCGCGGATTTTCGCGAGACGGTGCTTCATACCCGATTTGGAAATCTTTTCTCCAAAGAGATCAAAAACCGCGTCGCAAAGCTCCAGCGTGGACGCTTCCGGATTTTGCTTGCGCGCTTCCATGACGTTGGAAATTTTCATCGGCACCTTGATGCCGCGCTCTTCGATCGTCGCAATCCAGACGAGCTGTTCGCTGGCGGCTTTCTGCGTTTTCATCTCGTTGGCTACTTCGCAGTTGTCCAGACGGGTCAGCTGATTGTAAAAGTCGCGCTGAATGCGCTGGCCTTCAAATTCGAACAGCGACTGGCTGGCGCCCAGAAGACGCAGAAAATCCGCGATCTTGTCTCCGGCTTTCGTATAGACGACAAAGCCCTTTTTCGGCGTCAGCAGTTTGGCCGGAATGTAAAAGCGGTTCATCAGCTTGATCGTCATCTGCGCCAGCTCCTGCGAAGGCAGATTCATTTCCAGATGGTAATTGGCCGTCTTTGGCGAGTTGATGCTGCCGGAGGCCAGAAACAGACCCTGAATAAAAGCCCGCGCGTTTTTCTCGGAACGCACCATCGTATACGGCGGCACGCTGTACAGGCCGCTTTCGCGCAAAATGCCCAGATCTTCGAGGATGTCCGAAGCCTGTTCATACACCATCAGCCGGTAGACGTTGTTCTTTTTCAGATTCATCTTTTTCAGCGTGGAAAGCTGGATATCGACCTGATACTCGTTTTTCAGAAGCTGGAACACCAGCTTGGCAATGGAGGCATTTTCCGTCTGAAAGGAAAGCCAGGTTCCCTGCGAATTCCAGTTCAGCGAAGCTCTCGAAAGAAACAGCGCGCAAAGCATCGCCCTTGCCTGTGCGCCGGAAAAGGAAAGCTTGCTGATCTCGGCTTTGACATCACTTGAAAACGACATTTTCTTTCCCTTCGTCAAGCGTGTTCAGAATGGTCTGTACGCTGCGGGCGATAGCGTCGCTGTCATGACGGATCCGTCCGTTTTCATCCACGATGGACAGCTTTTCTTCCAGGATGGCGTACGTATGGTCGCTTTCCTTCAAGGTGACGGGATAGCTTGCCTGCTTGGCGTAGCGGTCCAGCGTTTCCTGCGGAATGGGCTGCGAATTGATCACGAGCAGATCGACGGAATTTTTAAACGTGTGCTTTTCAATGGCGCGAACGTGATCTTCCGCGGAAAAGCCGTCGGTTTCGCCGGGCTGCGTCATCGCGTTGCAGAAATACACTTTGGGAACCGGGCTGTCTGCGATTGCCTTGCCGACATCCTGAATGATCAGGTTGGGCAAAATTGAAGTGTAAAGAGAGCCGATTCCGTAAATGATCAGATCCGCCTGTTCGATGGCCGTGATCGCTTTATCGTAGGCATGAATTTCGTCGACGTAGTACACGCGCGAAATCGAGTTGTTCGTATTTGGAATGTTCTTTTCCCCGCGAACGAGCGTTCCGTCCGCCATCAGAGCGTAAAGAATCGCGTTGTCGAGGGTAGAGGGCAAAATGTTGCCTCGTACTTTCAGGACTTTGGAAATGGCCTGTACGGCGCCCATGAAGGAGCCGGTAATGTCCATAAGCGCCAGAAAGAT
>NZ_JBKXLD010000161.1:0-2473 GCF_047010065.1 Allobaculum sp. | reverse complement strand
GGATCCTCTTTCTGGACATTCGGTCTGGTTTCGAGAAAAAGGACAGAGCCGAGCAGCGCAGCCGTTTTGAGCGCTCTCGAATTTTCCTCATCCATCGAGACGGCCTGGCCATCGAGCTGGTATTTGCGCATCCACGACTGAACGTGGCTAGAGCGAATCTGCTTTTCGTCGCTGAACACTTCAAACTGCGCCTGCGGCCAGTGCGTTTTCAGTGCCTGCGCGGCTTCTTTTAACGCCTCATCCATGGCCAGCGCACCTTTTCGTCCGCACTTCGCTGCGAAGACAAACAGGGAGGGAAGGTTTCGAACCGCCTGCACATATTCCATTAAATACGGAATAGAGGCATCGTCTGCTTCCTGCAAGGAAAGCGAGTCCAGACGCTGACCGCGCACTTTTTTCGCCGCAGCAGTCTGCAGACGGGCATACAGATCCTTTTTTCTTCCTGCCGGCCACGCCATCAGGCAGATCGTCTGCATCTGCTCGTCTTTAACGGCGGACATCCAGACCAGAATCTTCTCTTTTGTCAGTGCCATTTTGCTCTCCCCTTTCGGCAGTCGAAAAATATACGGACTGCACGTTTTTCATTGTAAGATTTTCCTGCGCGTACAAACAAGGCCAATTGTCCGGTCGACAGTCTGATCTGTATGCATTTTTCATCCTCTATCGGGCATCGTCTTTGGCAAATCTTCCGAAATTCGCCTTTAAAATAGGGCTATACTTATGTTGTCCGGGTAACTGGACTACCTCCTTTCTTTTTAATATTTATCCGCTCCTTTTATCATATCTGGCGGAGGAAAATCATCAGATTTTCCAAGTAAAAAGGCACTGAGACGTCCAGTGCCTTTTTTTCGTATCGATGTTCAGACAAGCTGCGGCAGATATTCGAGAATCTGCTTTTCCCAGCTTGGCCAGTCGTGCGGCGTATCCGTACCCCAGAAATAGCAGGACGTGCAGATGCCTTTCTGATACAGAACATCTGCCAGACGGCGCAGATCGTTGGCGGTCTGGCTTTCCCAGTCGCCCTGTCCCACGACCAGGAAGCCTTTGTTCTGGTTGTACAGATCAATATACGGATGCGAAGCTTCCATATTGGGCATATAGGCTAACGGGCTGTTCTGATAAAAGTTGCCGTCAAAGTTATTATCGTGAATATAGCAGGAAAGATCGTAGACACCGCTCATGGCGAGAAGCTTATTGAACTTCTGCGGGAAGCGGAAGAAGAGGTTGGCCGCATGCGTTCCGCCCAGCGAGCAGCCCATGACCATCATCGGCTCATCCGGATCCTTGCCGGCTTTTTCATGAACGGAAGGCAGCAGTTCGTTCACGATGTAGTTGATCCAGCTTTCCTGCATATACATGCGGTGATCGCTGGGACCGTAGTCCGACCAGGTTTCTTTATCGATCGTATCGATCGTCACAAACTGGACTCTTCCCTCGTCCATGAACGGTTTCATCAGCTCAAACATCTTGCGGTCTTCCCATTCATAGAAGCGGCCGTCCTGACACGGAATGATCAGGCAGAGAATGCCCGAATCTCCGTACATCTTAAATTCCATATCCCGATCGAGATAACGGGAGTAATCCTTAAAGTATCTTATCTCCATAAAACACCATCCTGTTTCCAGAAGCCGTCCTTCTTCCCTTTCTATCGACATTTCTCTTTTCTGTCGATATCTCTTTTTTATCGACCTGCCTGTCATTTTTTTATCGGCGTATCCGACTTTTCCATCGACTGGTAAATCGCCCGAACCGAGCGAAAAAAGACGAAGAGGCAAAATAAGCGTTATACAGACGGCTAAAATGTTATTGAACTTTTTCATTATCTCATTTTTGGCTAAGACTGCACCCTTCCCTTTTAAAAAAGTGGATCCCCTTACAAAATGGAGTGAAAAAGGCTTCCGGGAGTGCGAATTGAAATCCTCTATGGCCCGGACTATAATTCTTTTGATTTTTACGGCCAATCTGACTGATCGCCGCATGAAATCATACGTTTATCCTGAAAATGGAAAGAGGACCGAATGTCAGATCAAGAAAAAATTATTAATATTGCGGTCATTGCCCACGTCGACGCCGGCAAGAGCACCCTGGTGGATGCCTTCCTTCGTCAGAGCGATGTCTTCCGCGATAATGAAGAAGTTGTAGATTGTGTCATGGATTCCAACGCTCTGGAACGGGAGCGCGGAATCACCATTTATTCAAAAAACTGTTCCGTTATTCACAACGGCGTCAAAATCAATATTGTCGATACACCGGGTCACGCGGATTTCTCCAGTGAAGTGGAGCGCATCATGGGAACGGTCGATACCGTTATTCTGCTGGTTGACGCTTCGGAAGGCCCGATGCCACAGACACGGTTTGTCCTTTCCAAAGCGCTTGAAGTCGGCCTGAAGCCGATTCTTCTGATCAATAAAATTGATAAGAAAGACCAGCGCGCCGAAGAAGTTGTGGATGAAGTGTACGACCTGTTTATCGA
>NZ_JBKXLD010000160.1:0-2563 GCF_047010065.1 Allobaculum sp. | reverse complement strand
ATCCGACCGTATAGTTTAGCTGATTGGGAAAGTTCTATTCAAATAAACTCAATCCTTGTCCTTGTTTCTCCCATGGCGCACTGATCCGCTGCAGCAAAATCCACTCGATCTTTCCCACGTACAATTATTCTCCTCCAATCAGGGGTAAACGGGCAGGCAGAAGGGAATTTTTTGCGGGGATTCTAAAATGGAAGAGTAAGGGGGCATTTTATGAAAATCAACTGGTCCGCCGATCTGATTCATTTTCTTCAGACGGCCTGGATTCCCATTGTGGAAGTGACGGCTGGCATTCTGATCGGACCGCGCGTGAAAAAGATGATCGTGAAAGCCGCAGATAAGTCGCAGGATAAGGGGCTGATGACGTTTCTGGGCTCTACAGCCAATATAGCGATCATCGCTTTATCGTTCATTATGGCTGCCGAAGCTTTAGGTATTAAAGTATCGAGCATTGTCTCGCTCGTATCGGCTTTAGGTCTTGGCGTTGCACTTGCCTTAAAAGGCAATATGGCCAATGTTGCGGGTGGCATTCAGATTCTGGTGACAAAACCGTTTAAAATCGGGGACTACATTCAGGTGGCCGGCCATCGCGGGTATGTCACGACTATTGAACTCATGTTTACAACGATTCGTACCGACAATCAGAAAGAGGCGGTTATCCCGAACGCCACCATTGTAGAAGATACGATCACAAACTATACCAAATATCCATATGTACGTGTAAAAGTACCCTTCTCCGTCGCGGTTGGCAACGATATGACAAAAATCCGCACGGAGGCGCTGGAACTGATGAAGCAGAATACGCTTCTGGAAAAAAGCCAGCCCTGCTACATTACCGTTCGGGAGATTTCTTCCGGCTATGTGACCATGGAAGCCATTGGCTACGTCCAGGTAAAGGACCATGAACTTTGCAGCCATCAGCTGGCTGAAACGTTTGCGCTCAATCTTTCGATCTATAAGCCGCAGCCCGCTTCCATAGAAGAAGTCGAACTCGTTCACAAAGAGAAAGAGACGGAAGAACAAAGCGATAAGACCGATTCCAAAGCAAGTGAAACCTTCAGTCCAGAAACGCAATTCGAAACGCGTCCAGAGCTGCATCCAGAGACAGTATCTTACGCGACTGTAGAAAAGAAGGCATCTTCTGCATCCACCGCTTCTTCTGCCGCTGCAGTCTCCTGCAGCGGCGCGCCCATTGGCCAGTCCGCTGCTTCTCTGAAATCAGGCAAATCAAAGTCAGGCAGCAAATCGCAAAATGGATCGGGGCCCTCTTCCTCTTTGTCCGCAGCCGGAAGCAGCTCCAGCGACGAAACGAAACCCGGCAACTGAACCGATCGGCCAAACGAACTGAACCGATCTTTTCTCCAATATAACCGCTTAACCCTCTTCGAAATTCAGGAAGAGGGTTAATTTTTTTGGCAAAAAGAAAAGACTCCGCCTTCTTAGCCGGGATGATTCCGGAATCGAACAGGAGTCCTGATGCGTGAGCCATTGCGCTCGCGCGCCGACTCGTGAGGGATAATGGGCAGAAGAATGAGGGACTTCTTCTATCCGGTCTGTAACAGCGCCGCAAAGTGGTCAGCCATTGCGGCCAGATTTTCATCTGTTCTGTTTACGTGTTTCATTGTAAAAAGAAGCCGTATGCATGCCAATTTGAACGCTTGAATCGTTTTGGGCAGTCCATAAAAAAAACAGGGAGGACTCCCTGCTTTTTATAGATCATTTGTGATGGAGAAATCTCTGGACTTAGTAGTCGACTTTGAGAATCTGTCGATAGCCTAAAGACGGCGAATTGATATTGACGGTAATTCCATTGTGGAGTTTGGACGCGAAATCTGGAACGGAATCCGGCGCTTCAAAGAGAATCGAAGCAGAAACTTCCTGCTGCGGTCCGAGATAGAACAGCTCATAGCCGTACGCCTGTGCGCGAATGCTTTCGGTTTTTGCCGGCAGACCTTTATCGGTAAACGCGTACTGTTCGATCTGCTCCTGACTCATTGCCCGGAGCTCGTCGGCGTTGGCCATACCGGAGAAATCGTAGCCGTCGATCGTGCAGATCGGGGAAAGATACGGAACAACCAGGCGCTGATCCGTTTTATTGCGGTAGTTAATTTTCAAGCCTTCGATGATCGACTTTCCGTTTTCATAACGATAGGAAAGCTGTGATGCATCCACATCAAATTCGTAATATTCATCTTCATAAATCGTGAATTTCTTTTCATCGGAATTCTTGATTTTGGAATCATCGATTTTACGGATGCTTGTGGACGAGAACGGAAGGAAAGTATCATCCTTTTCGATGTAAAGACCAAGGTTTCGATCTGACGTTTTGGGAACGCCGATATAGCCGTAAATGTACGTCGACAGGCCTGGCTGAACATCGTTGGTAACGATCGTCTTGAACTGATCGATCGGATTGATCGTTTTGAAGTCATTGCTGTTTTTCGCCCGCAGCGAATACACCAGGTTGCTCATGTGATAGACGGAATCGGAATTATTGTCTACGCCGGCCAGAAAGTAGAAAAAGACTGTATTGGCCGACTTGTTATCGACTTCGAGCACATCTACC
>NZ_JBKXLD010000159.1:0-2597 GCF_047010065.1 Allobaculum sp. | reverse complement strand
CCAATAACAACGGGGGCATCAACGGTGGCATTACCAACGGCATGCCGATTTTGTTTCAGACGTGCATCAAGCCGACCCCCTCGATTTATCTCGAACAGGACAGCGCGGACTATCAGACCCGACAGAACGTCAAGCTGGCGATCAAGGGCCGGCACGATCCGGCGATTATTCACCGGGCCAGAGCGGTCGTTGACGCCATGACCGCCTTCTGTCTGCTCGATTTGTGGATGACTAAGGAAGCGCTGCGCCCGTTTGAAGCGCCTGCTTCTGGAAAATCCGATTCGAAACCGCAGCCCTCTGCAGGGGATGGAAAGGAGACTGTGTAATGAAAGTCTGGATTGAACCCTCCGATCTTGAAGGATCGCTTCGCGTTCCGCCTTCCAAATCGCTCGGCCACCGCGCCCTGATCTGCGCCGGTCTGGCCGACGGCGAATCCGTCATTACCCATCTTGGCCATTCCAAGGACATGGAAGCCACGATCGGCTGCCTGCAGGCTTTAGGCGCGCACATTGAAGAAGACCCCGGCTCTTGCCCGCTTTTTCGTACCCTTCATATTCGCGGATGCAATCCCGCAAAAAACGATCCCCAGAAACCGGCAGTGCTGGATGCCTTTGAATCCGGCTCGACGATCCGCTTTCTGATTCCGATCGCCGCTGCCGGTCCGGAGGAAGTCCGCTTTCTGGGCAAGCCGTCCCTGCTTTCCCGGCCGATGGGCGTCTATGCGAACATCTTTGCCGAACAGAATCTGAAATTTGAACAGTCCGGCGAAGCCATCACGTTCCAGGGCCCTTTAAAAAGCGGTCTGTTCACGCTCGATGGCAGCATTTCCAGCCAGTTCATTTCCGGACTGCTTATGAGTGCACCGCTTATTGGCGGCGCGGAAATCGCGGTGCTTCCGCCGTATCAGTCCCAGTCCTATGTGCGCCTGACCGCGGACATGATGAAGACGTTTGGCGTTCACATCGAAGAGCCCTCAGAAAACGGCTATCGCATCACGCCCGATCAGCACTATCAGCCGGCCAGCGTAAGCATCGAAGCCGACTGGTCGCAGGCCGCATTCTTTCTCGTAGCCGGCGCGCTGGGCGCGTCCATTGTCGTCGAAGGTCTTAATCCCGATTCCCTGCAGGGCGATGCCGTCATCACACAGGCCATCGAAAAAGCCGGCGGAACGCTCCACTGGACCAGTCAGGGCCTGCAGGCTGTCAAAGGCCGGCTGCACGGCTTTACCTTTGATCTAGCCGACTGTCCGGATCTTGGACCGATTCTTTGCGTGCTCGGCGCCTGTTGCCCGGGAGAAACCGTTCTTACTCACGCTTCCCGGCTGCGCTACAAAGAGTGTGACCGGATTGCGGCGATGGAAGACGAACTGCGCAAATGGGGCGTGGACATTACGAGTACGGAAGACGAAATTATTATTCATGGCCAGTCTTCCTACTGTCTCGATCATCCGGCTGTCGTCGACAGCCATAACGATCATCGCATCGCCATGGCAATGGCCATTTTCGGTCTTTGCGCGAAAAGTCCTGAACAGATTCAGGATGCCCAGGCCGTCACGAAAAGCTATCCGCATTTCTTTAACGATCTTCTGGCTTTGAAAGGAAAGGTAGTACGTTCATGAAAACTGTCGGTGTTGTCGGTCTTGGCGTAATGGGCGGGTCCTTCTGCGGACGCATGAAGGAACTCGGCTGGCGGGTTCTCGGTTTCGATCCCAACGGACATTCCCTTCGTCAGGCTAAGGAAAGAGGCTGGATTGATGAAGGCTTTGCGGATTTCTCTTCCGGTCTGAACCAGTGTGAAATGGTCATTTTCTGCATTTATCCCACCCTGCTCAAAGACTGGATCGCCGCATGGCAGAGCCACTTTGCACCCGGCACGCTGCTGCTGGAAATCAGCGGCGTTAAGCGTGCGGTCATGGAGCCGGTTCAGGAAATTCTTCGCGACGACCTTGAGCTCATGTCCATTCACCCGATGTGCGGCCGCGAATCCAAAGGCATTGAATTCGCCAATCCGGAAATTTTCCGGCAAGCCAACTTCATCCTGATTCCGCACGAAAAAAACACAGCGTCCAGCATCGTCAAGGTCAGCTCTTTAGCCAAGGACCTCGGCTGCAAGAACATTTCCGTTCTTTCCGCCGAAGAGCACGATGAAATGATCGCTTTTCTCTCCCAGCTGACGCACGTGATCGCCGTTACGCTGATGGATACCCACGAAAATGAGCATCTGGTCGAATACACCGGCGACTCGTTCCGCGATCTGACCCGCATTGCTTCCATTAATGAGGAAATGTGGAGCGAACTCTTCCTGCTCAATAAAGATCTGCTGCTCAAGGAAATCGAGCAGTTCCAGACCACGCTTGCAGACTTCAAGGAAGCGCTCAAAAATGACGATTCCCGGACGATGAAGGAAATGATGAAGCTGTCCACCAAGCGCCGAAAGAAATTCGACTAGCCCAGGACCATCCATTTCTCTGCACATAAACCAAGCCGGCCGCAGTTCAGACTGCGGCCGGCTTTTCGTGTATCTGTATCTCTGGATTTCCAGGTTTGTGTAGTAAGTGTCAAACAATCGACGGGTATACGCGAGACTGAATATTAGAT
>NZ_JBKXLD010000158.1:0-2648 GCF_047010065.1 Allobaculum sp. | reverse complement strand
AATTATCCCAAGGAGGCGGTCGAGAAAATACCCGTCTTTTATTTGACGCTTACATCGAATTGATTTATAATTTTGCTTAATAAAGCTCGTTAATCGTAGTTATGGTCATTGAGCCAGGGGAAAATTAAAAAGAGAGCCTCGGAAAAAGGCTCTCTGATGGGATGAAATTTCAAAAACGAGCGATTTGTATAGTTAAGCTCATTGGGAAAGTTCTAATTGAATATTTTTGATATTAGTATCCTGATTAGATTATATTCCTTCAAACGTCCGGGCGGGATGCGGATTTTGAAAATCGTTTGATAACGCAAAGCAGAACGGGACAGGCTTCGCGATCGGGGCGCCGACACTCGAGCAGTTCGAGATCGTCACGTAAAAGAAGGCTTTCCATAACCGCTTTTCGTTCTTGATCTCCTGGCGCGAGCGGATAGAAAACCAGAGCCATCCGGCCTTTGGGCCGAAGCAGATCTGCCGCCGCGTTCACGGCTTTTACAGAACTTTCTGGCAGAGTGGATACGCCGTGCAGACAATGGGGGTCATAGCCAAAATTGAAGATCACCGCATCGATCTGCCCTTCGTATTCAGAAAGGTCTTCTTTCATAAATTCGTGGGAATGCAGCCAGGCGGTAATGCGCGGACCAGTCATTTTTTCGCAGCTGGCCGCATAGAGCTCCGGCTGGACTTCATAGGCAAAGACATGCGCCGCACGATGATCAAGAAAAAAGCGGGAGTCCCGGCCCAGACCGAGCGTTGCGTCCACGCAGATCGCCTGCTCATGAAGGACGTCCAGAAGAAAGTCGTGTGCTAGTTCACTCATGGATTTCATGCTGGTAATGATCCCCTCCATTTCCTCGAATCACGCATTTTCCATTGTTTTATTTTGTTTTGCGATGGCTGCCTATGCCTTTGGAGCTATCTTCAAAATTAAGAATTCGTCGAAAGTGCAGTATCTTTTTAGTCTTCGCCGTCAAAATCGTAAAAGCTCTGATCGTCGCTGAACACCGGATCGGCGTTCTGCGAAATCTGCGCGAGCAGCTTTTCCGCGCTTTCCTGCAGAGCGGCCAGCTGTTTTTGTAAAAGGGCGCTCGTACGGCACGTCTTGCCGGCGTTTTCGCAAAGCATGGTGGCCTTGATTTCCAGCGAACGGACTTCCTTTTCGAACGCTTCCATATTGGCCGCGCGGTAGAAGCTGCGCGCCGATGCCTGCAGCGAGAAGACGACGCCGCAAAGCGTGGTCGGCGAAACCAGAAGCACATGGCGGGAGAGCGCGTACTGCTGCAGCATCGCTCCTTCCCCGCAAAGGTAGGCGTAAACCGCTTCGCTGGGGATAAAGAGGAGCGCTTCATCGAGCGTCTCTTCCGTGATGTATTTATCGGCTACATCGTCGATGTGTTTCTTTATATTCTTTCTGAATTCTTTTTCATAATACTCCGCCGATTCGGGTTCTTCACACATCCGCAGGTAATTTTCCATTGGAAATTTCGAGTCAATGCACAGAACCTGATCGGACTGCGGCATATGAAAGGCGCCGTCGCTGATGCGTCCGTTTTTCAGATGGTACTGCGTGCTGTACAAATACGGACTGTCCCCAAGATACGTCCGTACGATGGATTCCAGCTGGTATTCGCCCCAGGTCCCGCGCCGTTTGGCGTTGGCCATGACCTGGGTAATGGAATGGACTTCATCCGCCAGATCTTCCGAGCGTTCGCGGGCAGAACTCGTATCGAGCCGTACCTGTTCCAGCTGGCTGCCCATGCGCCGCAGATGAATCTCCTTGTAGTCGCCGTCCTTTTCCACGATGTGATACAGATCGCTGACTGAATTCATCAGCGAATACACCGCGTAGCCGACCAGCGCCAGCAGCACGATCATGACAATCATTAAAGCCACAAGAAATCCGTTCATAATTTTCCCCTTTTTTCTTTTTAAATCTTTCCCGCATGGTCCCGGATTTTAAAATCCGGCCTGGACCATACAATCTGTACCCCATTTTAATAAATTCAGGCGCCTTTTTGAGGCGCCTGATTGCTTTCTTCATCCAGACGGTGTTCCTTAGCCATGAAATGACGCATGAACCGTCGTCCATTTTTACAAAACAAAAACCAAAACAAAGTGTCACAGAGCTTTACAGAGTGTTACAGAGCCTTGCAGTGCCTTACTTGCTCTTCTGGGCATTGCGTACGACTTTTTCTGCCGATCTGAGCAGGCGAAGCTGATCTTCTCGGGTTTCCCATTCAGGATGGAGAATGACCTGATGCAGCACTTCGAGAAGAACATCCCGGCGCTGACTGCCCTGGAGATGCGTCTGGGCAATGACGTCATCGCCGTTGATTTTCAGCTCGGCGATGGTAAAGGGATGCCTGTCCTTTTCCTGTTCAAAATAGGCGCGGAAGAGGTCAAGGCGTTCGCGTCGGTCCTTGGTCGCGTGCGCTTCAATGTCGGCTTCCTGCAAATCCATCAGCTTTTCAAACAGTGCCTTGGTATATCCTTTCTGGACCAGGATTCGATAGAGGCTCTGGTACGCGGGTCGAAAAAACGTATCGTGATCCGGGATCAGTTTCACCACGTCTTTCTGCAGCTGTTTTGGCAGCTTAAGACGGGAAAGAATGACTTTGGCGTGTCGGGCCGACGCCTGTTCGTGACCATGGAAA
>NZ_JBKXLD010000157.1:0-2663 GCF_047010065.1 Allobaculum sp. | reverse complement strand
TTATCCCAAGGAGGCGGTCGAGAAAATACCCGTCTTTTATTTGACGCTTACTTTTGAAGGCGTTTTCATCCGCTTTTCGGTGTATAAAAAATGCTTCTGTTGATATATTTTAATTTTTCCTGTTGGACCGACCATTTTTCTTCCTTCAACCCTTCCTTTACCTGTCAAACGTTTTTAAAGCGAAAGCTTCGTCCGTTTTATGTTTTATATCCCTTAAACTGGGCTTTTTTTTGCATTTTCTGGAATTCGCTTTCTTTCGGATTTTCTTAAGCGTTTTTTATTAAAACAAACCAGCCTTTTATAAACCTATTGATTTAGTAGGTTTATTGGATTATGCTTGCGCCATGCTCGTTTTCGATCGGATTGAAGATTTGGGCATGTCAATTCATTCCATGCACAAAATCCGTAACCATACATACAGGAACGACATACAGGAACGGTTTGAAACCTGTTCAGAAGGAGGACCCCCGCTATGTCCAAGATCTATACCGCTGCCGATCAGCTGGTCGGACACACCCCGCTCGTTGAACTCACGCACATCGAAAAAGAGAACGGCCTGGATGCAAAAATTCTCGCCAAAGTGGAGTATTTTAATCCCTCGGGATCTGTCAAAGACCGAATTGCGCGCAAGATGATTGAAGATGCCGAAAAAGACGGCCGCCTCAAACCTGGCACAACCATCATTGAACCGACCTCCGGCAATACCGGAATCGGCCTGGCCGCCATCGCGGCTGCCAAAGGCTATCCGACGATTATCGTTCTTCCGGACTCGATGTCCAAAGAACGCCGTCAGCTCATGAAAGCGTTCGGCGCCCAGGTCGTTTTAACGCCCGGTGCTCAGGGTACAAAAGGCGCCATTGCCAAAGCCGAAGAACTGCTCAAGGAAATTCCGAACAGCTTCATGCCGGATCAGTTTGACAATCCATCTAATCCAAAAGCGCATTACGAACACACGGGTCCGGAAATCTGGGAAGATACCGACGGCAAAGTCGACATCTTCATTTCCGGCGTAGGTACAGGCGGAACGATCTCCGGTACCGGCAAATACCTCAAGGAAAAAAATCCGGATATCCAGATCATCGCTCTCGAACCTTCGGGATCGCCTGTACTGGCTGGCGGAAAGCCCGGTCCTCACAAAATTCAGGGCATCGGCGCCGGCTTTGTCCCAGAAACGCTCGACCGTGACATTTATGACGAATTGATCGAAGTCTCCAACGAGGCCGCCTATGACAGTGCACGGGAACTGGCCGCGAAAGAAGGCCTGCTGACCGGTATTTCTTCTGGTGCCGCATTATGGGCAGCCAAACAGGTAGCCAGCCGTCCGGAAAACAAAGGCAAGACAATTGTTGCTCTGCTGCCGGACAGCGGAGACCGCTACCTCTCTACCGATCTGTATCCAGACGCCTGATCCCTGTTTGAAATCTCGCATCACCAGAGTTCTAAACGAATCCAATCCATTCCTTATCCAAAACCTTATTTATCCAAATTACTTTTATCCATACTTTCAATTTTCGTCTCTGCTCCTCTGGCCCTCCAATCCGGAGGAGTTTTCTTTTCTTTGGATACATATCCGCGTAAGTCATTTCCCCTTTGATCAGTTTGCGGCAGCCAGATAGACCGTGCTTGACCTGAAGCAAGCTTCAGGTCGTACGATATAGATAAGGAAAACTCTCTGCGATCGAAACCGGCTTTGTATTCCCTCTCGGGAAGATGCAGATCCGACGGATCCGGAGAAAAGATCAAAGACAAGGAGAAAGAAATGAACAAGCCCTATATCCTCTGCCATATGATGATGTCCCTCGATGGACGCATCGACTGTGCCATTACCGCCTCCATTGACGGTTCGGACGAATATTATGAAACGCTCGAGGCTCTAGACACCCCTTCACATGTGAGCGGACGGGTGACTGCCGAACTGGAAATGGCTCTGCCTGGAAAATTTGAGAGCGCAAAAGATGCACCGTCCATCGGTAAAACTGCCTTTTCCAAAAACCAGACCACAGATCATTATGAAATCGTCCTCGATACCCACGGAACGCTGCTCTGGCCGAAAGCGAAAGATCTGGAAGATCCCCTGCTGATTGTGGTCTCTGAACAGGGGAGGAAAGATTATCTGGACGATCTCGATTCGAAAATATTTCCTGGATTGCCTGCGGAAAAGACCGGATCCATCTGCCGCGCGTCTGCGAAATTCTCAAAGACGAATTCCATGTAGGACGGATGGTAGTCGTTGGCGGCGGTACGATTAATGGCGCCTTTCTGGATGCGGGACTGCTTGATGAAGTAAGCATCCTTCTTGGACCGGCCATCGACGGCCACAATGGAATGCGGGCTGTATTTGACGGACTTCCCATGGATCGAAAACCTTTCAAGCTTCATCTCGATCATGTCCAGTCCTATCCAGACGGAGCCATCTGGCTGCGCTACACATTCCGGTAAGGAAAGGAACAGTTCGATCCGCTTCCTGCTGATGAAGCGGATGTTACCCATTCCAATAAAAAAAACGGATTTTCCATGAGGCTGCTGAAAAAGTCTCTTTAAATTCCGACATACATAAGTAAATTGTATGTCGGAATTTTTATTTGTCTGAAGTATCCGCACCGATGATCGAATTTATTAATATTTAAAATTGATTTTATTATATAATATATATAGGATGACGA
>NZ_JBKXLD010000156.1:0-2675 GCF_047010065.1 Allobaculum sp. | reverse complement strand
GGATAGAGCGTCAGGCCAAGAACAGACGCCGCTTCCACACAGACGGTTTTGCGTTCAGGCTGCCAGGCGTAGCTGACGGTCAGCGGCCGTCCATACAGATCGTGCGCTTCCGCCTTTTCCACACGCGCCTGAAACGCCTGCGCGAACGCTTCGACAAACCCTTCGCCGCCGTCGCTGATACAGAAGCTGCTGCACTTGGCCTGGGGGTCGGCTTTGTGTATGCCTTTTTCAATTCGATAATTGGCCTCCCGGCTGCTCATGCAGCCTTTATAGGAGTCCGAGGCGATAAAGATTTTCATGGTTTCATGATACCAGCCGTCCGCATGCGCTCTGTGTAAATCCGCGTGTTCTGACAAATGATTTGGGGATTACATTCCATCCCGCTATAATTTTAAAAAGCCTTGGGACCTGTAAAGTCTTCCTGCAAGACCTCTCTTTTTTTTCAGGTCGCTTTTCCTGTCTGCTCTTTTTGGAGATCTTCATTTTTGAAGTTCTCTGCTTTTAAAGACTGACAGCGAACCGACACGGCTTTCGATCATTAAAGGATAAATTATGGAGAAGAAAACCATTGTACTTGGCGTGACCGGATCCATTTCCGCTTTCAAGGCCTGTTCGATCGTCAGTTCTCTGACGAAAAAAGGCTATGCGGTCGATGTGATTCTGACCCGGCATGCCGCCGCCTTCGTGCCCCCGCTGACTTTTGCGGCACTTTCGCACCGCGATGTATACGTCGATGAGTTTGACGGCACGCACGAAGCACTCATTCCGCACATTGAACTTGCCCGCCGCGCCGATCTGTTTGTGATCGCGCCGGCGGATGCCAATATACTCGCCAAAGCCGCCTGCGGTATCGGCGACGATCTGCTCTCTTCCGCGCTGCTCGCCTGCATGTGTCCGATTCTGGCTGCGCCGGCCATGAACGTCCACATGTATGAAAATCCGGCAACGCAAACCAATATTGCCACTCTCGCTAAACGCGGCTGGTCCTTTATTGAACCGGGTGAAGGGATGCTGGCGTGCGCCGAAACGGGAAAAGGCCGTCTGGCTGAACCCGAAGAGATCGTTGCGCACATCGAGAGCGCCCTTCACAATCAGGAAGAAGCATCTGCTGCTCTCGAACCTCTGCCTTTAGCCGGCAAGCGCGTGGTCGTTTCCGCCGGTCCGACGCAGGAAGCGCTCGATCCCGTCCGTTTTCTGTCCAACCATTCTTCCGGCAAGCAGGGCTTTGCGATTGCGACAGCTGCCGCCAAACTTGGTGCGGACACTGTACTCGTCGCCGGCCCGGTTCATCTGCCTACGCCAGAAAATGTGAAACGCATCGATATTGTCAGCGCGCTCGATCTGGAAAAAGCGATGAAGGAACAGGCCGAAAGTGCGGATTTCATCATCATGGCCGCCGCCGTTGCCGACTACCGCTTTGCCACAACGCATGAGCAGAAAATGAAAAAATCGGGCGATACGCTGACGATGGAATTCGTTAAGAGCCCGGACATTCTGCGCGGCCTTGGCCAGAATAAGCGAGACGATCAGGTGCTCTGCGGCTTTGCGATGGAAACCGAAAATCTCGACGCGAATGCCAGAGAAAAAATGCTGTCGAAAAACTGCGACCTGCTTGTCGCCAACAATCTCCACACCCAGGGCGCCGGCTTCATGACCGATACCAATATCGTTACCCTCATGACTCCAGACAGCCTGTCCCATCTGCCCCTCCAGACGAAAGAAGAGCTCGGCCGTAAGATTCTGCTGACGATGCTCGAAATCCAGAAAGGAAAACACGACCATGCTTCTGTGCATTGATGTCGGAAACTCAAACATCACCATCGGTGTCTTCGATCAGGACGACCTGATCTGCACCTACCGTATGAACACCAAAGTGCGCCGCACAAGCGACGAATACGGCTTCATGCTCCACTATTTCCTGGAAAACGCCAAAATCAAGACGGAACAGATCGAAGGCGTCATCGTCTCTTCGGTTGTCCCGAAAGTGATGCACTCCTTCCGCAACGGCATTGTCAAATTCATCGGCATCGAGCCGCTCGTCATCGGTCCAGGCGTCAAATCCGGCGTGAGCGTTCAGCTCGAAAACCCGCGCTCCGTCGGTGCGGACCGTATTGCGGACGTCGCCGGTGCCATTCAGGAATACGGAACGCCGCTGCTGGTTGTCGATTTTGGAACCGCGACGACGTACGACTATGTCGATGCGGACGGCGTCTTCAAAGCCGGTGCCATCGGCGTAGGCATCGAAAGCGGCGCCAACGCCCTCTGGGGACAGACCGCCCAGCTGCCGGAAGTCGAAATCAAGAAGCCGCGCTCCGTTATGGGACGCAACACCCAGACGGCCATGCAGGCGGGAATTTTCTACCAGTTCCTGGGCGGCTTTGAAAAAACGGTGGAAGCCTTCCGCAAGGAATGCGGCGACTTCAAAGTCATCGCCACCGGCGGTCTTGGCCGTGTGATCTGCCAGCACACCGACTATATCGATGTGTACGATCCCAACCTGATTTTCAAGGGGCTCAAAACGGTGTATGAGCGAACCCGGGAATACGAGAAGGCAAGAGCACAGGCAAAAGCGGGCGCCTAGAAAAGCGGATCTGCCTATACTGAATTCGCGGAGGTAGCGAATATGGCAGATTCCAAACAGCCTGTTTCAGAAGACGAGAAGAAATACCAGGAAC
>NZ_JBKXLD010000155.1:0-2769 GCF_047010065.1 Allobaculum sp. | reverse complement strand
TCCAGTTGATGCAGTCCATGACTACCCCTAACGGCTGAGGTTTAAGCAGCTCGATCAGTTTGGTGAGTGTGGTCTCGATTTCTCTTTTTTCAACATCAGTCATTTCATTCCTCCAAAAGAAAACCGCCTCGTTTGAGGCGGCCGTCAGTCGGCATTCACCATTAATTCCAGTTCCGCTAATGCGGATCTGGCTGTTTTAATTTTAGCCTGGCATTTTTCAAACGATGCGGCAGCGGCATCAATATTACTTCTAATCTTTTTAAGTTTATGATTCAACACCATTTCGCTCCATCGCCCAATGGAAACACGAACTTTTACTTCCTCCATCTATTCTTCCTCCAAAAGAAAAGAGCCGGTTAGCGGCTCTAATATGCAACTCCATTCATAAATTCAGTGTAGTAAACATTTTGAGTTACTTCACGAAATTCTTTTAGCAACTTCTCATAGCCTTCTGGAGCATTCGCTTTCAGATGTTTGGGATGAACGTCATCGAACCAAGGATCCAAAAGTTTATAAAGTTCTTCTTCTCTCTCTTTGGCTGTCAGATATTCGTTTTTCTCTAGATAGCGCGGTTCTTTATCTCTTGAGTTTTTCATACTGTCCTCCAGAAAGTAAATATGTTCTAAGTTCAGTATACACCTCATCGTATTGCTCAGCTTGACGCATTTTTCTCGAATATGCACTAATCTTATCCAACGCATACCTCATCTCAAGCTTCTCGGTTTTCTTTCTAGCGATTTCCTTTCGATAAGAAAAATATTCGTTTCTGGTTTCTTGAGTAATCTCACAGATCTTCTCCCGATATTCTTTAGCATCTTTCCAGTGAAACAGCTCGTGAATCATCGTCACGTCCAGGTTATGCGGCATTAAGGATTTGTCATTAGGATCAAGTTCAAAGGCAGTTTTATTCGTCAGATAATAGCCTAGCTTTAAAACGTCCTGTACCGGATCGTAAGCCGCCAGTGCTCCTGTACTAAGGGTTGTGTCATTGACGATGATTATTTTTGTGTTCCCCAGATCACTCAGGCCGTGAGCCTTCATAGCTGTCTGAACTGCTTTATTGATCTCGTGTACCTGTCGTGGTTTAACATGAACACCTTCTTCTACATACCAGTTTTTTCGTTCTTCAATTGGATAGGCTTTTCGCTCTTCTCGAAAATTCGTTGTAAACGTTTCAGGCTGTTCTGCATTTAAACTAACAGTCTTATATTCCTGCTCCTCCTGATGCGCTTTGAATTCAATTTCATGGTTCTGCGCTTCCCACTCTTCCCACGTCATCCCGTGTTCTTTGTATCCATCCAGCCACTTCTCGTATTCGTCTCGATCCGAGTAGGGAGCAATTGAACACCGGCAGTTGGGATGCATTGGCGGGAGGTTCTGACCGGCGCTTTCGTCTTTGACTTTGTAGACGTTGCCATCCAGATCCTGACAGTCTTCACAGCACCGCTCATTGGCGATGTACATGTACTCTTTAAAGCCTTCCGACTGGTAGGCCATCATTTCCGCTGAGGTCTGCACTCTGCAGAACTCTGTATTAAGAAGCGTTCGAGCCGCCCTGAAAGCGGCTCTTGTTTTTAGTTTGGACTCGCTGACAATTTCACGGCGGAAACGTTCCGGGTGTTCGCCTAAAATAAGACCCCGCGCCAGTGCGTTTTGAATGCCTTTCTGCAGATTCGACTGGTGAGTCGTCCACAGTCTGTCCGAAAATGTAGCCCCGTGGAAGCTGGCATTGATGAGAGCCGGAAGCCGGGACATGTTGTTCATCACTGTCGGCCCCAGCACTTTCGCTCGATCAAGCAGAACCTGCGTTGCATGCTGGGTCAGAGCGGACGTCATCGCCTGATTGGTCTGCCCGACGCTCTGCGCAATCTGGATGTTCAGCATGCTCTGCAAAACCTGCATGCGGCTGATTTTCATTGTCGTGTTATACAGAGCCATTTCCGCGTTCGCAACGTCTGAAAAGTAGATTCTGGCGTTCTGATCTGTTCCGCTGCGCATATCCTGCAAAGCCAGACCTACCAGATATTCCGCCCTTTTGGCGTAATAGTCCTGGTCAGCTCTGGAAACAGCCTGCTTTGCCTGAGCCATGGTCAGCCCGTTCTGATCGGCGTAGCGCATATACCAGGCATTAATTTCATCGGCCATCCGATTCTGCAGATCCGTGTAGATCTCATTAATCTTTGCGTCCCAGTGCGCCTGATTCTTAGCGTATTCAATCTGCCAGTCTGCTTCTCGGTCCTTCCAGTAATCCTCACTGGAGACCATATTCAGCCTCCGGTTTCAGATCCGTTTGTTCTTCCTTTTCGTCTGTCGTATGTCGATGCGCATCAAACGAAATCAGCGCAGTTGAATCTGTCGTCTCCTTCTCGATTTTCTCCAGTTCCGCCTTCGGATCTGGAATGATCGAAAGCAGAGAGAGCTGTGTTTCATGGGAGACGATGCCGGACAGCTGTGCGGCCGTCTGGGCTTCTTCAAGACGATTCTTTGGCAAGTTGCGGCTCGTCGTAACCTGCAGCTCTTTCCACGCGTTCTCATCGCTCACGTTCGTTTTAAGCGTTGACCAGATCTTGTATCGCTTGCGCAGGCTCTTCTCAATCTTGCGGTCAAAGCCTGCTGCAAGATTGCTCATGGCCTGAAGCTTGTAAGCCAGGGCGGTTCCGCTGGTCGCATTACCGAACGACTCATCGCTGATGTTTGCCACCATGGAAATCTGATAGATCTGCCGATCCAGACGGTCCAGCAGGTTTTCCTGCGTGGAGTCAGCTGTCG
>NZ_JBKXLD010000154.1:0-2854 GCF_047010065.1 Allobaculum sp. | reverse complement strand
TAGCGTATCTAATATTCAGTCTCGCGTATACCCGTCGATTGTTTGACACTTACGATTTATATCCTTTGGTGCTTTTCTGGAGATGGCAGAATCGCTGCGCCGAGATATTTCTCGGATCTCCCCTGATTCGTGTATGGCGAAAACACTCTGGATTTTGTTTCAGGCAAAAGTTCCATACGATTCCGCCTGTCCTTTTTGGCTCCGGAGGGATCGCCATTGCGCGCTGCAGACAGAACGATTAAAACTAAAAGGACAGCCCGACATGCGGCTGCTGGAAGACCGATTCTTTCTCTCACCGCGTTCGGACCGTCTCGTCTGCGGGAGAGGAAGCGTCTGGAAAGGATGTTTTTATGAATATTGTTCTTCTTGAATCCCTCGGCATTCCCCAGGGCCTGCTGGATTCGTATCGATCCCAAATTGAAGCCGCCGGACATCGCTTTACTGTTTACGAACGGACATCCGATGTCGATACCCTCAAAGAGGAAGTCCGGGATGCGGACGTGCTGATTCTGGCGAATATGCCGCTTCCGGATTCTGTTCTTGATCAGGCAGATCATCTTCGCTATATCGATGTCGCCTTTACCGGCGTCGATCACATTCCCGTAAAGGAAGCCCTGCACCGCAGCATTGCGATTTCCAACGCGTCGGGCTATGCCACGGAATCGGTTGCGGAACTGGCGATTGCAATGATGATTTTACTTGCACGAAAAGTGCCAGCGCTTCAGCAGGCCTGCCGGGAAGGCAAGGCCAAAGGCCGTCTGGAAGGCTGGACGCTTCAGAATCGGACCGTCGGTATTGCCGGCGCGGGAAAAATCGGTCTGCGTACGGCTCAGCTGGCTAAATCGATGGGCGCCCGCGTTCTGGCGTTCAATCGCTCGCAAGTTCATTGTGACTGGATCGATGAACAGGTGCCCCTGGACAAGCTGCTTCAGGAAAGCGATATTCTTTCCCTGCATCTGCCGCTGACCGATCAGACACGCGGTTTGATCGGTAAAAAGGAGCTGGAGTGCATGAAGCCGGGAGCGATCGTCATCAACACGGCGCGCGGACCTATTCTCGATAACAATGCACTGGCTGCTCTTCTTGAAAACGGTCATCTTGCGGGAGCAGGTATTGACGTCTTTGATCAGGAGCCGCCTCTGCCCCTCGATCTGCCGCTTTTAAAAGCGCCCAATACGATTCTGACACCGCATATCGCCTACGATTCTGAACAGTCCATGAAAGAGCGGGCGGAAATTGTCTTTGACAACCTCTTTTCGTGGCTGAACGGAACGATTAAAAACGAAATCAAGGCCGGCTGAAGGCGGCAAAGTATCGAATCAATAAGAGTGAATAAAAAGAGTTAACCGAGTTTAAGAAAGGATCTGGAAGTATGCGTCAAACGGTAACCGAGAGCGACGAGATCGCCGCTCTATCGCCGTCCTCTTCCAGGAGGATGGCTTCTTCAAAAGGGGCAAAAGGCATTTTGTACATGGTCATTGCCTCAATTCTTTTTGCGACAGGCGGTCTCGTTCTGAAATGGACGAACTGGAATTCGCTGGCCATTAACGGCGTTCGCTCCTGCTTTGGGGCTGTCGTGATCGGTCTGTTCATGCTTATTACCCACCATCGCCTGCGCCTGAACAAATCGGTGTTTGCGGGGGCGGTGGCGTACATGTTCATGACAACGCTCTTTGTTCTTTCGAACAAAATGACGGCTGCGGGCAACGCGATTGTCCTGCAGTTTTCCTGCCCGATCTGGATCGTCCTGCTGAACCTTATCCTGTTTCATCGAAAGCCGGATCGAAGACAGATCATCGCCCTGACGCTCATTGTGATCGGCATTGTCTGCTTCTTCCTGGATTCGCTGCAGTCCGGCAGCTGGGCCGGCGATCTGATCGCGATCCTTTCCGGATTTTTCTACGCGATTCTGTTCATGCTGAACAGCTTTAAAAACGGCGATGCCCTCTCGTCCATTTTCCTTGGCCAGATCGGTACCGTGATCTGCATGGCTCCGTTTGCTTACGGCTGTTCCATGACGCCTTCCAATCTGTTTGCGATTTTCTGGCTCGGTACTTTCCAGGTCGGCTTCGCCTATGTATTCTTCGCTTTAGGAACCGGCCTGATCAGCGCGCTCAACGCGTCTCTGGTCAACGCGATCGAACCGGTACTCAATCCGACGCTCGTTGCTCTGGCCGGCTACGAATCGCTCAGCGGCTTATCGCTTGCTGGCGCGGCCATCGTCATCTGCAGCGTCATCTGGAATTCTCTGCCCGCGTCCGCGCGCAGACACCTGCAGGCAAAAACGGCCTGAGCGTGACGTTATCCTTTCCAAACGATTTGGATCCAAATCAAAAGGGTCTGTATTCGACAAAGGTCCCCCTTTTCTCGAACACAGACCCTTATTTTATTTTTCCACGACATCCGGATGGACGCTCATCATGACCAGCGCACAAAGCAGAAGGGCGCAGGAAATCCAGATCGTCTTTAAGCCAAACTGCAGGCAGAACACTCTGCCCAGCCCGGCACCTAGAACGAACAGACCGATAATGAGGAAATAACTGAAGGCTTTTTCAAACAGGCCTGAATTGTTACTGTGAATGGCGCTGATCAGAGAATCCGTACCGCCGCGCAAATTGCCGATACACATGGTTGAAGCGAAGGGAATGCCATGAAACTTGCGAAACGTCTGCACCTGCATGGCGCAGGAAAAGGAAACGAGCGCGTTGGCCAGCGAATCGGCTTCAATAAACGGTACGCCCAGAAGCAGGACGATCATAAGTACAGTAATCATCTGCCGCCAGTGAAAGCGGGCGTGCAAAAAGTGCAGATGAATCAGCTGCGCCGCTGCGATTCCTCCGCAAAAGGCCAGAAC
>NZ_JBKXLD010000153.1:0-2892 GCF_047010065.1 Allobaculum sp. | reverse complement strand
CTCTCCCTATACCGGAAAGACGTACTGGACGAAAACCGGCATTCACGAAAATACGTACGCGATTTCCGCGACCGACGCGACTGGCGAATTTACCCGCCGCTTTGGCACGAATGCCGAAAACCCGTTCAATAACGTAACCTCGATTACGCCGGTGGAAGGAACCGACGGAACCATTCTGAAATTCGTCTATAACTCTTCCCGTCCGTCCATGCAGAAAGTCGGCATGACCCTGCAGTTCAACTCCGCTGCGGTTCGTGAAACCGCCGGTGCCCTGATCTGGGAATCCAAAAACGTTACCGCGCGCAAAGTGCATGTCCATTACATGCACGGGTTTGGCTGGCTGCTCCAGATGGCCAAAGACGTCTATTTCTATGAATGTTCCATGGAACCCAGAGCCAATTCCGGTCATATCGTCGCGAGCTACGCGGACGGCATTCACGCTTCCGGTGCCGCCGGCAAGCTCGTCATTGAAAACTGCCGGTTTGCGGCTTTGCACGATGATCCGATCAACATTCACGGAACCTTCACCCGCGTTGAGCAGAAACTGGACGACCACAGGCTCCAGCTCAAGTACATTCATGCCCAGCAGGGCGGCTTTCCGCAGTTTCATGTCGGCGACCAGGTTCAATTCTTCTCTCGCGACCTGCTTCAGTCGGCGGATAACGAAACGGTCTATACCGTTAAAAACGTCATCTCCAATCCAGGCGAAGACGGCAACGATCTCAAGACGATGGTCATTGAATTTGATGAAGAACTGCCTTCCTATCTGACCGATAAGATCGGATCCGAACCGAAATACGTTGCGGAAAACATTACGTACACCCCGGAAGTCACGATCCGAAACAATACGTTCCGCGACCTGGCAGCCCGTGCCATTTTGTGCACGACGCGCAAGAAAACGCTGATCGAAAACAACACGTTCTACAACACGTCGATGGCTACGATCTTCCTGTCCAACGACTCCGATCAGTGGTATGAATCCGGTCCGATCCGCGACATGACCATTCGAAACAACACGTTCTACATTAAGGATTCCGGCGAACGCGGCTGGGAATACCGTTCCGCAATCTATATTCATCCGGTAACCAAAAACGGCGGACTGCCGGGCTATGAAAATCCAATTCATAAAAACATCACGATCGAAGGCAATACGTTCCACATGGATTCCGATACCGTCGTGAAAGCCGAAAGCGTTGAAAATCTGACGATTCGAAACAACACGATTTTGCGAACCAACCCGGATCTTGCCTTCACAATCGGCGACCTCAGCAAGCACATCCGTCTTGCTGCCGGAGCCAGCACGCATTCATCCGTCACGCTTAGCGGATCTTCCCGCACGGGCAATACGGAAAACATGTACGAGTTCGCCAAGTCGAAAAACGTAGTCATCGACTCGAATACGTACGACAACGGCCAGAAACTGTACGCCTATCGCGACAACACCCCGGAAGATCAGATTCACATTACCAACGATGCGGTTACGCTGACGACGTCCAAAACCGGAGCAGCTTCAGCTTCTGCAGGCGCCATTCATTATCTGTCCGCCGATCCCGCGATCGCTTCCGTGGATGATTCTGGAAACATCACCGGCGTATCCGCTGGTACGACTCAGGTATACGCCTGGACAAAATGGGATCATTCGCTGCTCTATTCCGATCCGATCGAAGTGACAATTTCGGAAAGCACGACCGGTTCTGCCGTCACGATCGATCAGAAGGACAACACCGTAGTCGGCGCTGCATCGAACTTTACGGCTAAGACACCGGAAGGCGAAACCGTCACCTGGTCGGTTACGGCACTCGATGGAACTGCCACGGATCAGGCCTCGATCACAAGCGCAGGCGAGCTTAACGCCCAGAGCGGCATTTACAAAGTCATCGCCTCCAGCGCTTCCGGTTCGGATTCGCGCATCGTTCTGGTAAACACCGGAAAATCCGCCTCCCTTACTCCGGGCATCTCCGTAACGAATTCGAATACGAATCTCACTTTGAACGAAACCGAAGCGACGATCGCACTCGAAAAGGGCGACTTGTATGAGGAAAACAACTCGGTTAAAAACCTGATTCTTTACGATATCCCCGCAGACACGGAAAATTTTGCAACTTCCGTTCATGTCACCGGTCTTCCGATTCGGGAAAGCGGACAGTGGGATACCGCAAGCTTCCTCGTCTTTGGTGACGCGGACAACTACCTCTCGCTTGGCAAGAAGTCCCATTACGACGGCATTGCGACCGTCTCGGAAACCGGCGGCAGCGCAACCGAGCTTGGAGACAATGCCGCACAGAACGCCCTTTCCGATGCCTGGCTGGCTTTTGTCAAGGAAGGAAACACTGTACACACGTACTGGAGCGCAGACGGCAAGACGTACACTTCCGTTCGCGATCTTTCCGCTACGATGTTAACGGGCAAAAGCGTACGCATCGGCTTTGCGGGCTGGCATACAAATCCCCGCGGCAAAACTGTTACTTTCAAGGACTTCCGCTTCAAAGCCAATACAACAACTCTCAGCGATCTGAATGAGGAGACCTCCGTTTCCTTTGAACATGGAAATGCCGCGACACCTGTTCTTTCTAACGTACAGCTTTCGGCAGAAACTGCAGAAGCCGGCAGTCCAGTAAGCGTAAGCTATGACGCGACCAATCCGGATGGCGGACAGAGCAGCGCGCCGGTTCTCTGGACGCTCAAAAACGACGAAGGCAAGATTCTCTCGCAAACGCTCTGCGACAGTACGACGTATACGCCTGCACAGCCTGGCAAACTTACTGCGACCGTTTACCTGACGTCGGCCTGGGGCATTCCCGCAGAGCCGAAAGCGACAGCCGAATGTTCCGTTACGACGCCGGCTTCCTCTTCCATCCGCTCCATTCAGGTCAATGGTCAAACCGTCTGGAC
>NZ_JBKXLD010000152.1:0-3006 GCF_047010065.1 Allobaculum sp. | reverse complement strand
TTAGCGTATCTAATATTCAGTCTCGCGTATACCCGTCGATTGTTTGACACTTACGCCTGTTTCCTTTTGACAGCCGTTCTAAAAACGATTTCACAGAAATGAAAAACGGCTTTCTCTGTTCGAAAACAGAGAAAACCATTCAAAGAAATTTGTACAGTTGTGGATTATACAGGCAGAGCACGAAAGACGTTCCCGCAGAAAAAGAAAGTAAGATTTCTATCCGAGATATTCGAAGAAAAAGTCATATACGGCCGGACTCATTTCTTTTAATAAATCCGGATACAGGAAATAGTAGACGCCGGCTTCCGCGAAAAATTCGCTGCGGTTCGTCGCTCCATATTCACCGAAGAGATCTTTTTGCGTCTCATAAATTTCTTTCCAGCGCGGCAAAGAGGATATGCGCAGCGTCGATCCGTGCGTTCGTACATCCGCCAAATGGACCAGTTCGTGAACGATCGTCTCCTTAAAGCTTTCCGGACTGGAAAGACTGCATGTTCTTCCGTTTCGAAAATACGTAAGGTATTCCGACCGGTTCAGATCCGGCACCTTGATGGCGGCGGTGAAGTTGGACGCACGTGAAAAACCGGCTGCATCAATATTCGTCTCCTGCTCGATCGCCTGGTTGAACGAGTTTTCGCTCAGAAAATAAATTCCAGCCGCCTGCTTTTTCAGAGCGGAGGGCAGTTCGTGAATCATCTGCACGATCGCCTTCTTTTCCGCGTCGCCCGGCATAGATGCCTGATCGCTCACTTCAAAATAGACCGCCGGATGTTCATTGCCTTCCTGCACGCAGTTTTCAAAGAGGGATGAGGACTGCTGCAGCGTCTGCTGGACAGCCGAGTCGCGCACGGTAATCAGCTGAATAAACGGAACCGGCGTATGAAGCAGATAGACGAAATAGCCGCAAAACGCCGCCACGCCCGCTGCCGAAATGAGAAAAGACAGAATTTTACGCTTTCGAAACAGGAAAAAGAGAAAAACCGTGCCCCCCACGGTCAGCGAGGGAACGATCAGTGCCGGAGAGGATATGGCCTGTTTCCAGATGATCTCAAAATCGCCGGCAAAAACGATCAGGAAAAGAAAGAGCGATCCAGCAAAAAGTCCGTACAGCAGCGATACGAAGAAGGCAGAAAGAGAACTCTTCCTGCCTTGCGGTTTATTTTTCATTTCTATGGGTCAAATGCGTCCAGAAGAGAAAGCCTTAGTTTTCTTCGGTTTTCTCTTCTGCGTCAGCCGCGTGGGCTTTCGCTTCTCTGGCTTCTTTGGATGCCATGGTTTCGCTGCTGTTCTTATTCAGAGAACTCAGAATCGAGTCGATCTTGCGGCCCTGATCGAGAGAGGTATCCTGAACAAAAATCAAATCCGGCATCTTGCGCGCTTTGATGTTGCGGGCGAGCGTACTGCGGATAAAGCCTTTCGAGGCCTGCAGCACTTTCATTCCGGCATCATTGCGTTCCTGTTTTCCCAGAAAGGAGACGTATACTTTCGCCTGCGACATATCGCGGGTGCATTCCACATCCGTAACGGTCACGAAGCCGAGTTTCGGGTTTTTCAGTTCGAACTGAAGAATCCGACTGATCTCCTTTTTGAGGATCTGATCCATTCTGTCCTGTTTAAGCGTCATTTTTAACTTCCTGATCTTCGAAAGCTTCAATGATATCGCCGACTTTGATGTCGTTGAAGTTTTCAATTGTCATACCGCATTCAAAGCCCTGGCTGACTTCCTTCACGTCCTTATCGAAACGACGCAGGGATCCCAGCTTGCCGGTGTAGACAACAATGCCATCGCGGATCAGGCGGCATGAGGAGTTATGGCGAATCACGCCGTCGGTTACGTACGAACCAGCGATGGTTCCGACTTTGGATGCCTTATAAATCTGACGAACTTCTGCCTGACCGGTAACGACTTCTTCGTAAACCGGGGCGAGCATGCCTTTCATCAGGCCTTCAAGTTCTTCAAGTGCCTTGTAAATAATGTTGTGCAGTCGGATTTCCACGCCTTCTTCTTCCGCTTTCTTACGAACGGCTGCTGTCGGACGGATGTTGAATCCGTAAATGATGGCGTTCGACGCGGAAGCGAGCATGATATCCGATTCGGTGATGGAACCGACGGTCGAACGGATGACGTTGACTTTGACGGTATCCACAGCCAGCTTTTCGATCGAGGCTTTCAGGGCTTCTGCAGAACCCTGAACGTCGGCTTTGATGAGGACGTTGATTTCCTTCATATCGCCTTCGCTGATCATGCGGGCCATATCTTCCAGAGAGCGGGCAGAGGAAGAAGCACGTTCCGATTCAATCTGCTTGGACTGACGGTGACCGGCAATCTCAGCAGCCTTTTTATAGGAATCGTAAACCATGAACACATCGCCGGCACGCGGCACTTCGTTCAGACCGATAATTTCGACTGGAGTCGACGGTCCTGCACTCTTGAGTTCCATACCCTTATCCGAAGTCATCTTACGGATACGGCCATAGGCGGTTCCGGCAACGAGAGAATCGCCGGAGTGGAGCGTACCCTGCTGAACGAGCAGCGTAGCGACCGGTCCGCGGCCTTTATCGAGCTTGGCTTCAATAACGGTACCGCTGGCGGCTGCATCCGGGTTGGCTTTCAGCTCCTGCATATCGGCAACGAGAAGCAGGGATTCGAGCAGGTCGTTTACGCCCTGACCGCTGCGTGCGGAAATCTGGTTGAAAATCGTATCGCCGCCCCATTCTTCCGGCATGACGCCCTCGTTGGCGAGTTCGCTCATGACACGGTCCGGGTTGGCACCTGGTTTATCGATCTTGTTGACGGCAACGACGATTGGTACCCCGGCTGCACGGGCGTGGTCGATCGACTCTTTCGTCTGCGGCATGACACCGTCATCGGCTGCGACGATCAGAACGACGATATCGGTAATCTGGGCACCGCGAGCTCGCATGGCGGTAAACGCTTCGTGACCCGGAGTATCGAGGAACGTAACCTTACGGCCGTTCAGGCTGACCTGGTAGGCACCGATGTGC
>NZ_JBKXLD010000151.1:0-3107 GCF_047010065.1 Allobaculum sp. | reverse complement strand
CTTATCCAAATAAGATAACGTCACCGTGATATCACCGTGAGGAAGGTACGACTTCTGAGACAGGTTAGGTTCAAATCATTGTTTTATCCGGAAAACCGAAGGGCATTGGTAATAATCAGCGAAAACCCGTCGGGAGTAATCTGATAAACAAGTTCCATTTTTTATCTCCTGTTCTTTCTCTTTGTACAGTCAAATTCATCCGCAGCTTCATAAACACAGAAAGCCGTTCATCTGAACAGCCCATGTATAACCATATTCTAGCCAATTCAGCAGCAGAAAAATTCCGAGTTCGACAAACACGCTCTCTGCGAACATGGATTTATCGTGGCAAGTCTGCGGTAACGCTGTCTGTAGAAAAATAGATAGGCCGGAAAAAGAGTGACATCGGGAAAACGAAAGAGCGGGTTCGTAGGCCAATATGCAAAAAAAAATCGCAGTTTCAGACTTTATTCAGTCAGAAACAGCGTAAGTGAATGTTTAAAAATCAGTTTGAAGTGTGTGCTCCGTTTTCATCATAGACGGGATCAGGAAGGGTGTTGGCCCTGGCGAAGATCAGGTAGCCGATCAGAAACAGGAAGGCGAGCGTGCCGACCGCAATGTTCTGCTGACCGGTCAGCTGGGAAATCAGCCCGACAACGAGCGTTCCTAAAAAGCTCGCGCCTTTGCCGGCAATGTCGTACAGACCAAAGTATTCACCGGTCTGGTTTTTCGGAATGATCCGCGCAAAGTACGAACGGCTGAGTGCCTGAATCCCGCCCTGGAATACGCCGACGGCGGCGGCGAGAATCCAGAACTGCCAGATGGAATACATGAACAGGGCAAAGATTGAAATGCAGAAGTAGGCGAAGATGCCAACTTTGATCAGCTCGCCCGCGGAGTAGCTTTTGGCCAGATAGCCAAAGAGAATGGCAGCTGGAAAAGCGATGACCTGTGTCAGAAGCAGGGCCAGAAGCAGACCCGTCTGATCGAGTCCAAGTGAGGTTCCATAGGCGGTCGCCATCTCGATGATGGTATAGACGCCGTCGATATAAAAGAAGAATGCCGCCATGAACAGGAGAACTTTGCGGTTATGGCCGATTTCCTTAAGGACTTTCCAGAGTCGTCCAAACGTCTGACGTGCCGCATGCCCTTTACGGGGTACGAAATGTTTCTGCTTATAGCTGAAGGCCAGCGGCAGAGTAAACAGCGCCCACCACACGGCGTTCAGTAAAAATACCAGAAGAATTGCGGTCTGAAAGCCCATGCCCAGATTTTCGTAGCCGAGCATCAGGCCTAAAGAAACGATGAAAGGAATGCAGCTGCCGATATAGCCCCAGGCATAGCCTTTTGAGGAGACCATATCCATTTTGTCTTCCGGGCAGACATCGACGAGCATGGAATCGTAGATGACTAACGAAATGCTGTAGAGAATCTTGCAGAAGATAAACAAAGCGAGAAACGCCATCCAGTGACTGGGAATCCAGAAACAGAACAGCAGGAATGCGCCGGCCAGGGCATTGCCCAGGAAGATTTTTTTCTTGTTTCCGTCAAAGTCGGCGAGCGTTCCCATTAAGGGGCCGGCAATGGCCACACAGATTGTGGCGATACTTGCCGCGTAGGACCACCAGGAGAGATATTCCGTTTCCGAAAGACCGGCCTGTGTAGCCAGGTGATTAAAGTAGATGGGCATAATGGACGTTGCAAGCAGGATAAACGCGGAGTTTCCTACATCGTACATAATCCATTTGAGCTCCAGAGTTGACAATTTATTTTTCATATTCATTCCTCAGGCACAGTTTAGCATTCTCGCCGAAAAATCACAGTATTAGCTTTTCCTATAGGATATTGTTGACATTGTAAACAAATTGGATTTTTGTACAGTTCGATTTTTGCTGGATGTAGTTCATGAAAATGAAAGCAGATACGCACGCAGCGCCGATTAGCTAGAAACGGATCGAAGCTGCAAACCAGGCTGTCAGAACTGGGAAAAACAGGGGGCAGAAAAACTGGAATTCTCTGCCCATCCGTCCAGCCAGCTGCTGTGTGGACAACTGAGAAACCCGACTTTGTAAGGTACAAATCCGGCTTTCTCTTTTCGGTCGAAGAGAGGGGGAGTTGACGAGCTCGCAAAGTCTTTGATAAATTACCACTAACGCCATAATTCAGAAGCAGTAGAAAATAAAGAAAGCTCGCAGAGAGCCGGCGGTTGGTGAAAGCCCGGCAGTTTCTTCTTTCGAACTCGTCTGGATTGCGTAATGCAGACCTGCTATATGGGCATTAAGTGCACAGATCTTTATTCCTTTTCTTTAAATGGGAATTCAATCAACAGACGATCTGTGAAGCAAGGTGGTACCGCGTAGTTTACGTCCTTACAGTTTAGGTAAGGGCGTTTTTCTTTTACGGAAGGACTTTTTCCGAAGGCACCTGCCGCAAGGGTATTGACTCGCTGTACACGCGTCCTGCAGTTTCTCTGCACATGGAAAAGACCCAGCCGATTGGAACCGTCTAAAGGCGCCGTTTCGATCGAAAAGAAAGGAAAGGAAATCAGTATGTACGATCATCAGTCCATTGAGAAAAAGTGGCAGAAGTACTGGGCGGATCATAAAACGTTCAAAACCGATACGTCCGATTTCTCCAAACCAAAATACTATGTACTCGACATGTTCCCGTATCCATCTGGAAACGGACTCCATGTCGGACACCCGGAAGGCTATACTGCCACGGATATCATCGCCCGCAAAAAACGCATGGAAGGTTATAACGTTCTCCATCCGATGGGCTTTGACTCCTTTGGTCTGCCAGCTGAGCAGTACGCCATTCAGACCGGCCATCACCCTTCGGAATTCACAAAGCAGAATATTGATCATTTCCGCGATCAGATTCAGTCTCTCGGCTTCTCCTACGACTGGGACCGCGAAATTGCGACCAGCGATCCGGAGTACTACAAGTGGACCCAGTGGATATTTACCAAGCTCTATGAAAAAGGTCTGGCTTACATCGATGAGATTCCCGTTAACTGGTGCCCAGAACTCAAATGCGTCCTGGCAAACGAAGAAGTTATCGACGGCAAGAGCGAACGCGGCGGCTACCCGGTTATCCGCAAACCGATGCGTCAGTGGGTACTGTGT
>NZ_JBKXLD010000150.1:0-3229 GCF_047010065.1 Allobaculum sp. | reverse complement strand
TTTCTGGCCCGCGTTGCCATGGGGGCCAGAAACGGCTTCTGGCTGATGATTTCGACAGTCTTGGTTCCAGCCAGCGTTTCGATCGTTACCGAATCGGCCTGTTCAAGCAAGCCCTGATCGCGCAGGAAACAGGTCAGGCAGCGGATTCCGTTGCCGCACATGGGGGCCCGGGAGCCGTCCTGGTTGTAGTACTCCATGAAAAACGGATGGGTACGGGCGACCATCAGGCCGTCCGCGCCGATGCCAAAGCGCCGATCGCACACCTGCACGATAAAATCGTGCAAATCGTCGATGCGTTCGGCTTCTTCTTCGCGAATCAAAATGAAATCGTTGCCGCATCCATGGTATTTCGAAACCTGTACATCCATACGCCGTTCCTTCTTTCTATCCCGTCCGACTGGGAGATTATTCGCACTCGTGGGCGATCATTTCCTCAAGACTTTGCGGTTTCAGAACATAGCGCCAGTTTCCGTCCTTGACGAAGACCACGCCGGGGAAGGGCTGCTTGTTATAGTTGCTGGCCATGGAAATGCCGTAGGCACCGGCCGTATAAATCAGAAGCAGATCGTCTTCTTTCGCTTCAGGCAGTTCAATATCGCGAATGACGATATCGCCGCTTTCGCAGCATTTTCCGGCAACCGTGACCAGGCTGGTCGGGGCATCTTCGGGTGCGCCGACGACGCTTGCTGTGTAGCGGGCATCGTAAAGCGCCGGTCGAATCAGATCGGACATGCCGCCGTCGACCAGATAGAAACGGTTTTTCAGGCCCTGTTTAATGCGGGTAATCGTATAGAGCAGATAGCCGGATTCCGCGACAATCGAGCGGCCCGGTTCAATGGTCACCCGTTCGGGCATAAAGCCGTAGCGGGTGAATGTCTTCTGACAGGCGTCAATTAAAAAGGCGCAGGTTTTGGCAATGGGGTTTGGCGTATCCGCTTCGGAATACCAGACGCCAAAACCGCCGCCCAGATCGATTTCTTCGATCGCAATGCCATAGCGATCGTTCAGAACGACCATGAATTCGGCGAATTCCTCAATTTCCTTCGCGTACGGCTCCAGTTCAAAGATCTGAGAACCGATGTGCGCATGCAGACCCGCAAAATGAAGATTTTCGGCCTGCTGGACGGTGCGGATCGTTTCGACAATTCGCTCTTCCATCGTGATGGGAATGCCGAATTTCGAATCCGGTGCGGCCGTCTGAATGTGATGGTGGGTGGCGGCTTCGACAATCGGATTAATCCGCAGCAAAACGCGCATGTTCCGTTCCGGGTATTCCGACGCGATCGAAACGAGCGTCTGCGCTTCTTCCAGACCGTCAAGAATCAGCGTACCTACGCCCCATTCCAGCGCCGCGCGCAGTTCCTTTTTCGTTTTGTTGTTGCCGTGAAAATAAATTGTGCTCAAATCGATGCCGGCGCTTTTCGCCGTGTAAATTTCGCCCAGCGAAACGGAGTCGATATACAGTCCGTTTTCAGCGCAGAGCTTTAAAACCGCCTTATTGGAAAACGCCTTGGAGGCGAAAACCACACGGGTCTCAAATTCATCGCTTTTAAAGTCGTTCACATACGCCTGCATCGTCTGTTCCAGGCCGGTTTCATCGAAAATATAAAGCGGCGTTCCGCATTCTTTTGCCAGAGCGGCAGCGGATACGCCCGAAATCGTCACATCGCCATCGGCGGATTCAATCCGCGCAAATACGTCTTCTTTCATAGGATTCGTTCCCTTTCCTTTTTCCATTTTGCCGGTTTGCGGTATTGCATAATCCGGCTTTTTCCTGCCGCAAACCGCCCTGCAGTTTCCCGTCTTTCGTTGTTAAAAACGGCTCGGGAATGGTTGAAGTGTAGCGAATTTGAACCGGATTCACCACAATCCGAAGCCGTTTTGTTTTTATGAAACCCATTTTCAAACAGGTTTCATACACTTGTTACATGACAATAAAACATTTCACTCGATCGGAAGAAATCGCCCAGGTCCGGACGTGGCGCCGCGATCTGCATCAGATTCCTGAACTGGGACTCGATCTTCCAAAGACATGTGCCTACATCGAAAATGCGCTGAGCGATCTGTCGTGTAAAATAACGCATCCGCTTCCCTGCGCCGTTGCAGCGTTCTTTGATGCCGGCAAGGAAAGTACCATCGCCTTTCGCAGCGATATGGACGCGCTTCCGGTAAATGAACAGACGGGTCAGCCGTATCAAAGCCGGTATCCAGGGCGCATGCACGCCTGCGGACACGATGGCCATATGAGCAATCTGCTTCTGTTCGCGCATCGGCTGGAACGCTATTATCGCGATCTGGATCAGAACGTTCTTCTGATTTTTCAGCCCGGCGAAGAAAATCCAGGCGGCGCAAAGCCGATCGTCGAAAGCGGGCTTCTCGAGACGTATCACGTGAACCGCATTTTCGGCATGCATCTCTGGCCGCTGCTGGAAAAAGGTGCCATAGCAAGCCGTCCGGGCCCGCTGATGGCCCGCTCGTGTGAAGTCACGATTTCCATTCATGGCAAAGCCGCACACGTTGCCAGGTTTCAGGAAGGGGCCGATGCGATTGAAGCCTGCATGGATGTTTTAAATCAGGCCTACGCGCTTGTGGCGTCGATGCCGGAAGATTCGTTCTGCCTGTTGCGCTTTGGAAAAATGGAAGGCGGACGCATTCGCAATGTGGTAGCCGAAGAATGCGTGCTGGAAGGCACGCTGCGCGCCTTTGAAGAAGCAGATTATCACTTTCTGCGAAATTCCATCGAAGATCTGTGCCATAAAATCGGCCAGAAGCGCGGCGTGCAGATCGAACTTTCCTTTTCAAGCGGCTACCCGGCAGTAATCAATGACCGCACGCTTTTTCAGACAATCGAAAAGGAGATTCCCAGCCTGCAGATTCTCGAGAAGCCAGAGCTCATTACCGAAGATTTCTCCGGGTATTTACAGCAAGTTCCCGGCGTATTCTTTTTCCTCGGAACGGGAACCGGAATTGAACTGCACGATTCGCACTTTGACTTTGAGGAAGACCTTCTCCTGGCCGGAGCCGATCTGTTCGAAGCGCTCTCCCTACTGCATTTTCCGGATCGAGACAGCGCGCTCTAGGTTTCTCTGCAGAAAGCCGCCCACCGGAATCCAAACATAAATCACGCCCTTGAACCGAGCGCATACAGAAGTTGCCCGCCAGTCCATACGGTCCAGCGTAAGCGTCAAATAAAAGACGGGTATTTTCTCGACCGCCTCCTTGGGATAAT
>NZ_JBKXLD010000149.1:0-3287 GCF_047010065.1 Allobaculum sp. | reverse complement strand
TAGCGTATCTAATATTCAGTCTCGCGTATACCCGTCGATTGTTTGACACTTACACATGTACGGATTATGGTGTTACCATTAACATGTAAATTTGATCAAGGGAAAAGCCAGCGCATGCAGGTGAACACCAGATCAAAAAAGCGAGGTTCTTATGGTCATTGTCTATACATCCCCTGGCTGCGCCAGCTGCCGGAAAGCAAAACGCTGGCTAACAGAAAATCACATTTCCTATCTGGAAAAAAACATCTTTTCCAACTTAATGCTCGAATCCGAAATCAAATATCTTCTTTCACGGTGTGAAAACGGAACGACGGATATTATCTCGACCCGTTCCAAGGCTTTTCAATCTTTGAAAAAAGACATTAACGATTACACGGTTCGCGAGCTGATCGTGCTCATTCAGCGCAATCCGTCCATTTTAAAGCGGCCGATCATGCTTTCGGAACGCACAATGGTCGTCGGCTACGATGACGACGAAATCACCGCGCTCATTCCGCAGGGAAACCGCGAATCCCAGCGCGACGAAATGCCGGGAACGCTCACTCTTCCCGCAGCACAATGTACGTCCGGCGTTCGCCGAATTTAATTCCCGGCTCGTCTGGCTATGTTAAACTGATCATAGTCAGCCCAAGGAGGGACATTTTATGAAATATGCTGTAGGCATTGATATCGGCGGCACCAATGCGCGTGTTGCTCTTGTGGACGAAAACCTCAACCTTGTGGAACGCGTCCAGTTCCGTACGAATACGGAAGATCCAAACGAAACCTTTTCCAAAATTGCAGAAACCATTAAAGGCTTTGGCAAGGACATTGTCGGTGTCGGCATTTCCTGCCCAGGACCGCTCGATCTGAAAAACGGATGCATCCTTACGACGCCAAACCTTGGTCAGGCGTGGTGGGGATTCCCGATTCCGCAGACCATTTCTGAAGCCACTGGCCTTCCGGTCTATCTGGAAAATGACGCCAACCTGGCCGCACTGGCGGAAGCGGTTGTCGGCGAAGGCAAGGACAAACGCTACGTTCAGTATCTGACCATTTCGACGGGCGTCGGATCCGGCCAGATCATCGATAAGAAAATTTACGACGGCGCACATGGTTTCGCCCATGAAATCGCCAACTGCATTCTCTGGAAAGACGGTCCGCAGCACGGACGTCTGCTCAACGGTGCAGTCGAAGCCATCTGCTCTGGTACCGCGATTACAACTCGTGCCCAGAAAGCCAACCTCGAAGTGAAACACGCCGGCGAAGTCAACGATCTCGCCGTTGCCGGAAATCCAGTCGCTCAGGAAATCATGGAAGACACCAAGGATTACCTGGCCAACATGATCGCCTGCCTGATCGCCGTCACCGACCCGGAAATCGTCATCCTCGGCGGTTCGGTTGCAACCAAGATCAAAGGCTTCACGAAAGACGTCGAAGACCGCGTGAAGAAAAAAGTTCACGGACCGGTTGTTCCTTACGTAGACGTGCGTACAACAACCCTTTCCGAAGACTCCGGCCTGATCGGTGCAGCCTATCTGGCGTTCTCCAAAGCCGAAGAAAACGCATAATCCGGATTCAGAAAAACGCCTGTCGTTTCAGCAGAATCCATTCGGTTCAAAAACCCATACCCAATCGATCGAACGAAGCTCCGAACGCCCGACGGTTTTCGGGGCTTTTCCTATCGAATGGTCTCTCACCAAGACAGGGGCAGAATTTGTTTATCATACGCCTGGCGGTCCAAGCCGTCTCTTCAAGGCTCTGGATGGAACGGCGTACCGGCTGCGGCCGTTCGAGTTTACGTTCAGAATCCGACATTCCTGATGCGCAAATCGGATCGGAATAACAAAATTCAGTCTTCGGAATGACAGCGCTTACCGAAAGCAACGCGCGCCGATTGTCAAGAATGGTAAGTGCTTACATGAGAATTTTGTGCAAAATGTGTAAAAAAGGGGGACATTCGCTTTTTTTTCGCTATCGTTATATCGATCTTCACTTTTTGGAGAGATGGAGTGCGAAAAGAATCATGGTTTATGTAACAAGCGATCTGCATGGAGCCTTCGATATCCGGAAAATCAATCCGAGAGAATCGGAAGTCGCCCAGAAAATGCAGGCGGGGGATTATCTCATCGTCTGCGGCGATTTCGGATGCGTCTGGGACGGGGCGTCCAATGACAACTTCTGGCTTAACTGGCTGGAATCTCTGCCCTGGACAACTCTGTTCATCGACGGCAATCACGAAAATTTCAGTATTCTCAATGCCTACCCGCAGGAGGAGTGGAACGGCGGAAAAATCCACCGCATCCGTTCAAATGTGATCCATCTGATGCGCGGCGAAATTTATCATTTTGACAATAAGACCTGGCTCGCCTTAGGCGGCGGCTACAGCCACGATCATGCCTTTCGCAGCGAAGGCGTGAACTGGTGGAAGCAGGAAATCATGAATCAGGAAGAAGCGCAGCACGCGCTCGACAACCTGGCCAAAGCCGGCTGGAAGGCGGATGTGATTCTTTCGCATGACGTGTACGCCTCCCATCCTTTAGCCAATACGTATGAACTCGAGCTCGAACGCTATGAAGCCGATCAGGTTCAGCAGCTCGAATTCCTGGAAGAAATCCGTAAGAAGACGGACTACAAAATCTGGCTTTGCGGCCATTACCACAAGGATCTGCTGACGTTTACCGACGGCCGTCCCTGCCGCATGCTCTTTGATGACGTGCGTACGATCGATGAACTGCTTGAAGAAAGCCAGAAAGCCGCTTCGGACAAAAAAGCCGAATGCCCCTCGGAGAGCGTAAAGCCGGCGGTTTCAAAAGGCAGCGCGCTTGCTTCGTGCTGATGCATGTAAAGCCGGCTGGCCCAATCCAAATCGAAATCCCATTTTATTTCCATACCCGCATATCAAGGACAGACGCGAATTTTGCTCTGTCCTTTTTGTCTGGTCCTTTTGATCTGGCAAGGGATCTGACGAAAATCATACAAGGGCACCCAGAAGAACATCGTTTTGCGCGCGTGCTAGTCTGAAATCATGAATACAGATTTATACCAGACACAAGAACGTCCGGGCTGGACCATCGCGTTTGTAAGCCGCGGATGCCGCAAGTATCTGCAGAAAAATCCTGCGCTGACTTCGAAAATTGCGGATGTTCTTTCCCGTCAGGGTGAAAACGGCTTTTATCACGCCAAACTCGCTTCCAGAAAGAAATGGCAGGATCTGCCGGTTCTGGAATGTCGGATCAACGATCCCGCCGTTAAAGCATGCCGGGCCGCATTTGCCGTTAAGGATTCCACGATTTATGTTCTCTATC
>NZ_JBKXLD010000148.1:0-3302 GCF_047010065.1 Allobaculum sp. | reverse complement strand
CCACCATACGCAATATTTCCTCTCCCTTCAAAACGTCTTTGGAAATTCGTCAAAAAGCGTAAAGGGAGTGGCCGAAACCACAGAGCGAAAAAAATCCCCCGAATCTTCGGGGGAATCAATCTTAAAGCGAATTGGCCTGCAGATCGCGCATGTACTGCAGGAAAACCTTGCAGCAGCAAAAGGCTTCATACACATCCGCCTTGGAGCTCAGTTCAAACGGAGAATGCATGGACATCAGCGCCACGCCGGCGTCGATGACGTCCATTCCGTAGTTGGCCAGAATGTAGGCGATCGTTCCGCCGCCGCCCTGGTCGACTTTGCCGAGTTCCGCGGTCTGCCAGACGACATCGTGATCATCGAGCAGTTTGCGCAGCGCGGCGATGTATTCCGCACGAGCGTCGTTGGAATGGCTCTTGCCGCCGGAACCGACGTACTTGGAAATCGCGATACCGCATCCAAACTGCGCGGCGTTGCCGTTAGGGGAAGAAACTTCCGGTACGTTGGGATCATGAGCTGCGGAAACATCGCACGAAAGCATCGTGGAATGACGCAGAGCCCGGCGAACGTTCAGTTCGCTGTACTCGCCCAGTAAGGAGAGCACTTCAGCCACCTGGTCTTCAAAGAAATGCGACTGCATGCCCGTCGCGCCGACGGATCCGATTTCTTCCTTATCCACAAGCAGGCATACGGCGGTACGCTCGAGCGTTTCGTTCGCGAGTTCGAGCTGGCCGATCAGACCCGTGTAGGCCATGACGCGGTCATCCTGTCCATAGCCTAAAACCATGGAACGATCGAGGCCGCACGTTCTGGCTTCGCCCTGCGGAACGACTTCGAGTTCGGCACTGATGAAGTCATCTTCATCAATGCCGTAGCGGTCCTTGAGCAGACGCAAAATGTTCGCCTTGACTGGATCGGAAGCTTTTTCGTCGCCGTCTTCCTTTTGCGGAATGGAACCGGCGATGACGTTCAGCGCTTCGCCTTCGATGGCTTTGGATGTGGGCTTGCTGGCCTGATCCTTGCCAAGATGCGGCAGGACATCGGTAATACAGAACACTTCGTCTTCCGGATGATCGCCGATGGCGATATCCATGTGCGTGCCGTCCTTCAGAACAACCACGCCATACATCGCCAGCGGAAGTGTCGTCCACTGGTATTTCTTAATGCCGCCATAGTAATGGGTATCGAACAGGCAGATGCCGTCCTGCTCATAGAGCGGATGCTGCTTGAGATCGAGACGGGGCGAGTCGATGTGCGCGCCGACAATGTTCATGCCTTTGGCGATCGGATCGCTGCCGATGTGAAAGAGCACAACGGCTTTATCCATCATATTGAAATAGACTCTGTCCTGCGGCTTCAGGCTCTTGCCGTTTTCGGCGTATTCGTTAATGTTGCGATAGCCGAAACCTTCAGCAAGCGCAATCGCCTGCCTGACGCAGCGGCGTTCGGTTTTTCCAAGGGAAAGAAAATTCATGTAGCCTTGGGCAAACGTCATGATTTCGCCAAGCGTCCTGTCATCGCAGGCAAGCCAGGCGTTTTTATTTTTACTCATACGTTTCCTCCATTCGATGGACCAGTTTCCAGGACAGGTCAATCTGACTCGGATCGGAATTGTCGATCTGCAGCCTGTCTTCCCTGTGAGAAGAATCCGGATTGAGCAGATGCTTCTCTTCAAGAAGATGCTTCAGATGGCGCACCGTTCCTTCATTTCCGTCCACAATTTTGACGTTCGGACCGGCGAGCTGCTGCAGGCGCTGCTTGAAAAACAGAAAGTGCGTACAGCCTAGAACGATAAACTCTGCGTTCCTGCTTTGCGCCAGATAGTCTCTCAGCGCCGCGTCGACAGCCTCCAGATCGTCCAGACGGTCTTCTTCCACAAGCCGGACGAGTCCTGGACATGGTACCCGTATGATCTCATGGCCGCTTTGAAAACGGTTTTTGAGCCGCTCAAACTTTTCCTGATGAAGCGTCAGGTTCGTGGCCCAGACCGCAATGATCGACGGGGTTTTCAGATCGGCAGCGACTTTGAGAGCCGGTTCCATGCCAATAATGTCGAAATCAAAGTGTTCGCGCAGCAGCGGGGCGGCAGCGCTGGTCGCCGTGTTGCAGGCGATTACCACCGCTTTGACGTGCTGTCTGGCAAAGGCTTCGACAATTTCCATCGAATACGTCTCGACGACTTCACGCGGCTTTTCCCCATACGGATTGCGGGCGGAATCGCCAAAGTAAAGAACCGTCTCATTGGGCAGTTCCTTTCGAATCTGCGCCGCGACGGTCAGTCCGCCAAGTCCGGAATCAAATACGCCAATTGGATCACAGGGTTTCATCTTCATCACCGCTATAACTATACAACGAGACCAGAGAAGCGCCCAATTTCCCTCTTTTCCCCATATGCGGACAGATTCTTCATGTTTCCGTTTTTCCATCGTGATTCATCGGGCTTTCGCTTTTTCGCCTGCACTTTACGAGAGCGCTGCTTTGCTTCTGTTCTGCCAGGCGTGGATCGAACGTGTTCCAGACGTAAAGAAAAGACGCCGCAGGGGCGTCTCTTTGTTTCCTTTAAACCTGGTTAAATCCGGTTAATCCGTCAGTGATTGTGACTGTCGGGATAGACTTTGTGAAAGCGTTTGCCGTACGCGCTGTACGCATAGTTAATTCCGGCCAGAATCAGGACGGCCGCAATCGTCACCCCTAACAGAATGGCCTGTGCCGTTCTGGCCGGGATGGCCGCGTACATCCACGCAAACAGACTGGCGACGATGCCGATCAGCGCTGCCGCGATCACGACCAGATTCAAAATCCAGCGTCTGTTTGTCATCGCTTTTCCCCCTTTCTGCCGCGAATCGCAGGCGAACGGTTTCTACCGGTTCAGATCGTCTGGCCGTTCCAAATTGTTCGCTACCCTGATCGATTCGCTTTAATTCGAAAAAAGGCTCCGAAGAGCCCTTAACCGTATGGCAGGCTTCCTTGAATTCCTGGAAGGGAATCATTTTCCGGCTGGTATTTCAGTCTTGTCAAGGATCGCTTTGCATCGCCAAATGCAGGTGGGATCAGACGTCAGGGAAAGATCAGGGATCCTTCTTCTGGACCAGCTTCCTTGATGGCAGTCATCTTTTTTGGCCTTCGCTCATCGGTTTGGATGGCTATAGCCTATCACAGCCGGATTCAAATACCGCCTTGCCGCCTGCATCTTTTCCATAATGGTCTTAACTGGTTGCTTATCTGTCCAAATTGGCACGCGTATTGTATTTATGTAAGTGTCAAACAATCGACGGGTATACGCGAGACTGAATATTAGATACGCT
>NZ_JBKXLD010000147.1:0-3317 GCF_047010065.1 Allobaculum sp. | reverse complement strand
TCCAGTTGATGCAGTCCATGACTACCCCTAACGGCTGAGGTTTAAGCAGCTCGATTGCTTTGATCTTTGTGTCTGGATCAGCATAGAGAGAAAGAGATCCGGTTCCTGCGCACAGATCAACAAGCGTCCTGCATGGTCCGACAAGATGTAGCAGCAGCTTTGAAAGCGAAGGCGGCGTATAGTCCTGTTTCAGACCTTCCCGATCTGCCAGATAGTACTGATAGAATTCGCGGATCCAATCCCGATCTGTTCCGAACTCTTCCTGGTACCTTTCGATCAGATTCGGACTGCTGCGATTCAGAATCTCTGGTACTTCTTCGACTTTATCGGTTTCCAGCATACGCAGGAATCTGTCTTTGAATTCCAGAAGTTCCATCTGTTACCCTCCTTTCGGGTAACAGAAAAGAGCCGGTTAGCGGCTCTATCTGCTTAATGTGAATTGCCAACTGCTGCTTGAGTTAATCCAGAAACAAGGGCGTTAAGCACAGTCTGAAAGGATTCTCCCAGAAAATCTTTAGCTTTCCTCATCAAGCTGTTTGTTTCCAGAAATTCAACTCCTTTTGCAGTGATGTAGATGCCGTTATCACAGAAGATCAAACCCGATTTGGTTTGTATGGTTTTTACCCCTTTGATATAACCTTCATCAATCAGCTCTTGCATAATATGCATCCAATATGCGTAGGGGATATCAATAATTGTTGAGTTAAATTGCAAGTCGGCCCATGAAGGATTCTTCCCGTCTTTTAACGCTTTATACAAATAGGCCAAAACCTTATAGAAAATTACATACATGTCGTTATAAGCCATATATATTCTCCTATTTTTTCATTTACTCTGCATCAAGCTTGTTCATTAAGTCACGCCATTTCTGGGGGAAAGGAATACCTGCATCCTTAAAGCTTTCCTCAAACAGATAAAATCTCACATAATTTGCAAAATTCGGATCATCCTTATACATTTTCCAAAAATCTTCAAGCGTATCGGGCATATCAATGTTATACGGATCTTCTCCGTCGCAAAGATAATAGTCTTCCTCCCAATCTGCAGGGATTGGAATATATTCACCGTTGATACACTCATTTTCTATCGGAAGAACAGACCCACTATTTCCCAAATCTTCTTTTCTTTTCACGATGCAATCCTCCTGCTTTATTGAAGTAATTGTACAAATCAGGATCCGTTAATAGCAACTTTTGTGGGTTCAAGACATAAGTTTCATATCCGACTGTTACATACTCTTTTAGCATCTTAGGAACTATCGCTTTTGGCGGGCTGAACCTATCTGAAAATCCGTAAAGCCTACCCTGATACTGAGAAATAAATTTGCTGCATTTAATTCCCCATGATTTTTTCCCATTATAGGACGAAAAGGTAAGCGTTGATGAATCAATTACCTTTTGTTGCAAGGCCAGTAATTCAGAATCAAAGTGATCAGAACGATAATAGAAATGAGCGAACTCATGCATAAACGAACCTTTTCGCAACTGCGGCGAAATGGCAATTGTATCCGATAAAGGGTTTCGCCGGTAATAACTATTCTTACTTTCAGACTGAGTAATAGTTAGTCCTCGTTTCTGAATCATCTTCAAATCTTCAATAGACATGAATCGCATTTCAGTTTTTACAAAATCTTTTGTCTTCTGATCAACCGTTTTAAAATGAATCGCTCGATAATATGGCTCGATTTCTGCTTCAGTATGTCGAGGTAGAACCGGATACGATTTAATTAATTGATCAGTCCGATTCTCATATGTGGCCTCATCTTCTTCATCGCTTTTTTTCTTCCACTCTTCCCATGTCATCGCATTCGGATCATCCTCATGCTCTTCCATGTAGTCGCACCATTCATCAAATGATTCTTCATCGAAGTCGTCATCATCGTCATCCCTCGCCACGAACGGAGCGATAGAACAGCGGCAATTTGGATGCATCGGCGGGGCGTTCGTTCCCGCTGCCAGCTTTGCGATTGGAAAATGCTTCCCATCAATAGCCTGACATTCGTCACAACAGTCAGGACTGGCAATGATCTGGAATTCATCAAAGCCGCTTGCCTTCATAGAATCCATAGCCGCCTGAACCTGAACTCTGGCCAGTTCCGTACTGATGAGTCTTTGCGCCTGACGTTTCGTTTTTCCTGTGACTTTCGCCAGCTCTCTGGTGAATGGCGCGGCACCTTTTCCTAAGATCAGACAGTCCTGAAGCGCTTTGCTCAGGACTTTTTTCAGCTGGGCCTGCTGGGTTCCCCAGATCCGATCGGAGAAGGTGGCTCCATGAAACGAAGCCTGAACGATGGTTTTGACATGGGACAGGTTGTTTAAAACCGTCTTTCCCAGAATGCCCGCCTGTCTGGTGTAGGTCTGCATTGCCCGATCATTGAGAGCATCTCCAATCACGCTGCAGACCTTGCGCTGAGCATTGGCAATCCTCAGATCAATCTGATGCTTGAGCATGTCCAGGCGGGCAATCTTCATAGTGGTGTTGTAGCGCTTCATCTCCTGATTGGCCTGAGTCGTGAAGTAGCTCTTTGCCGGGCTATGTTCCCATGTTCCGGCATCCATGTCCTTAGCGGCATCTTCGCAATACCGTTTGGCCAGACTGGAGTAATAGCGGATATCCGTCTGATCCAGGTACTGTTTGGCCTGCGCCAATGTCAGACCATTTTCATCGGCGTATTTCTGATAGAACACGGCAATCTGATCGCTGATCTCATCGGACATGGTCTGATAAACATCATTGATCTCTTTCTGCCAGTTCGTATTCTGCTTCTGGCAATCGGTCTGCCACTTCTTCTCCCGGTCTTTCCAGTACTTACTGGAGGCCATAGCCGCTCTCCGGTTCTTCCATCTCGTCGGACTCCAGTTCCTGGCTTGCATGATCATCGAAGGTCATGAGCGGTTCAGGCTCTTGTTCCTTCTCGATCTTCTCCAGTTCCGCCTTTGGATCCGGAACGATAGAGAGCAGAGACAGCTGTGTTTCATGGGAGACAATTCCGGACAGCTGTGCGGCTGTCTGTGCCTCTTCCAGGCGATTCTTGGGAAGGTTGCGGCTTGTTGTTACCTGCAGTTCCTTCCATGCGTTCTCATCGCTCACGTTCGTTTTAAGCGTTGACCAGATCTTGTAGCGCTTGCGCAGGCTTTTTTCGATCTTGCGGTCAAAACCGCTGGCCAGATTGCTCATGGCTTGAAGCTTGTAAGCCAGGGCGGTTCCGCTGGTTGCGTTGCCAAACGATTCATCGCTGATGTTGGCCACCATCGAGATCTGGTAGATCTGCCGATCCAGACGGTCCAGCAGGTTTTCCTGCGTGGAGTCAGCTGTCG
>NZ_JBKXLD010000146.1:0-3421 GCF_047010065.1 Allobaculum sp. | reverse complement strand
CTCCACAACCGCCTGACCCCCGTCGGGCTCGGCTGAATCTGTAATCCTGTAACATGGCCGGAGTCCCTTTCAAAATCCGCTCTGCCGCTTCCCTGACCGGAAGCGGTTTTCTTTTTGTTTGCAAGATCCGCGAAAAGGCACTCGTGCGGTCTGCTCAAAAAGCTCTGCTTCTTCGGGCAGCCGCGGACGCTGAGAAAATGTCCGTCCCCTTCTGCCCCATTCCGTCCAGATCCAGTTCAGCCCCGTTTGGTCCCATTCTCTTCTATTTTGTCCAGTCCTGTTCTGTTTCATTTCGACATAGAAAAAACACCGGTTTTCGGCGCGAATCGTTCGCTGTGAAAACCGGTGGGACGGATTTGTGTTCCTGTTTTGTTCCGCTCTGCGGTTTAGAAAATCAGGCTTCTTCGGCCGATTCTGCCGGAATGCGTCCAGCGGCTTCGAGCCAGCCTTTTACTTTCTGGAGCTCATCCGGGAACGTCTTGAAGTCTTTCAGCTTCCACGTCCAGTTGGGCACGTCTTCGTTTTCCGGATCGTTAATGCGTCCCTGTTCCTTGATGCCGAGAATATCCTGCATGGCAAGAAGGACGAGAACGGCTTCGCTGTTGATCGCAAAGTGGCACACGAGGTCGTGGAACGAACGGTGCTCGTATTCGCGCTTTTTAAAGAAGCGGCGAAGGGCGATCTTGCGGTTATTGGTAAAGGAAGCGTAGTCCTGTTCAATGGTCGGGGTGTCATAAAACGAGGTGTAGACCGCGGAAAGCGGGGCCGCTGCCTTTTTGAGCAGTTTGGTTTCCATACGGTACTGCAGAACATCCATGACCGGAATGGAAAATTCCTTTTCCATTTCCTTGAGCGTCGGACGCATCAGACCCTGATCTTCGGCAGTAAAGAGCACGTTGGGAAGATCGTTCTTGATCATTTCGAGCAGCGGACGGCCTGGTCCGGCGGACCATGCGCCGTGTTCCGGGTTGCGGTCTTCTGGGACTTTCCAGATAAAGTCAAAGCCCTTGAAATGAACGATCCGCATCGCGTCGAAGTTCCTGGCGGTCCAGATGAATCGATTGCGGAAGTTCACGTACTGCTCTTCCTTGATGTAGTCAAAGTTATACATCGGCTTGTCCCACACCTGACCGTGTTCGTGGTAGTGATCAGGCGGGCAGCCGGCCAGCTGAATGGGTCTGCCGTCAGGCTGTACCATGAATTCCCGCTTGTGCGACCAGACTTCCATGCTGTTCATGTTCACGTAAAACGGAACATCCTGCATGAGCCGGAGGCCTTTCTTGCGCGCGTACGCGGTAATTTCGTCAAGCTGCTTATAAAAAATAAACTGCAAAAACTGAATATAGAACACTTCTTCGACGTAAGGACGAAGGTTGATGCCCTGCTTTTCCGGCCATACCTGGTAATCGAGTTCCCACTCGGTCCAGCCTTTGCCGTCGTTCAGATTGCGGAACAGTTCATAAACGGTCCAGTTGTTCAGCCAGAACGCTTCACGCTTGAACTGTTCGAATTCTTCTTTCCATTTTTTATAGTTTTTGCGGAAAGCCTTAAAGGCTCTCTGAAAAAAGGGTTCTTTAAACTGACGGACTGTATCGTAGTCCACAGCGTTTTTAAACTTGTTGCAGTTGATGACGCTGCTCTGGGTCAGAAGTCCCATCTCCGCCAGGCGATCAATATTGATGTAAATCGGATCCCCGGCATAGGCAGTTACAGCACTGTACGGCGAATTGTGTTCGTGTACAGGATTGATGGGAAGCATAGACCAGATCTTGAATCCGGCATCTGTCAGTTCATCGATCATCATCTGAGTTTTCTGTCCGAGGTCTCCTATTCCCTGGTTTCCAGGAACTGAAAAAAGAGGAAGAAGGACTCCAGCTTGTCTTTCCATTAGTTTCACCTGCCAAATCTATTTCGTTTTCATTATTTCTTTTCGGTATAAGCACGGATATTTTATCATAAAGCGTATTTTTTTAACGCATTTATTTTAGTTTTTCTGTTCTGTCCGGCATAATAATTGACAATGAATTGATAATTATTTCGAATTCGATTTTGTTTACCATCCATTAAAATTCGCGATACCTCTCGTAATTTTCAGCTCATTTTGTCTTCGCGCAGAGTGAGGATTTTTTCTCACTTTTATCTGCTTGCTTTTATTGTGCATAAAAATTGTCTTTATATGATGTTAAATCTCTCAAAACCTGTTAATTTCTCACATTTTGTCCCGGAGCGGATTCTGAAGGGATTCGGCCGCGCCTTCAGCCGGACAGAAATGCGCGGCTTTCGGCAGTAAAAAAGCCCGCAGGCCTTGCGGCTTTGCGGACTTGAAGAAAAAACAGGAAAAGGGAAATACTGATGCGGCTGGAAAATCGAAAACGGTTTTCCGCCGTTTTTTTCTGTTTGGAACGATCTAGTCGAGCTGGTCTTCGACCGCTTTAATGCGGGCGGCCAGACCGTCGATGACGTGAAGCGGCATGGAGCAGACGGCGATGCGAATGCCCTTGTTGACCTTGACGGTGTAAATCTGGTTTTCCATCAGGGCCGCATGCAGGCGGTCGCACTTGTCATTGTCCATTGCGAGCGTGACGAAGAAGCCTTCCTTGTACGGGTAGTGAACCAGACCGGCTTCTTCGGCCTGTTTTACAAACAGATCCGAACGGGCTTTAAGCAGATCCACATACTTCTGTTTTTCTGCCAGGTATTCATCCTTTTTCGTACGCATGATCGTCGAGAACGTTTCCATGGCGCCATTGTTGACGTTCGACCAGGTCGCGCGGGCGGTCTTTTCGAAGACGACTTTCAGTTCGTCCACGCCTTCCTGCGTTTTCGCCATCAGAATGGCTGCACCGCAGCGCAGACCGTAAGAGGTCAGCGATTTGGAAATGGAGAAGGCAACGATTACAGCAACGTCGTCCGAAATCTTGTCGAAGCAGCGGAAATATTCCTTGGCTTTCGCACCTTCATAGGCAAAGTCGATGTAGGCAATATCATTGATCAGAACGACCGAATGGGTTTTGGAGCATTCGTTCAGGAATTCGATCACGTCTTCCCATTCTTTTCTGGTCATCGAATAGCCGGTCGGATTCTGGCACGGGTCATTGATGATCAGAACCAGACGGTCCTGCTCTTCCATGACGGCTTTGCATGTCGCCTTCAGGGAGTCGAGATTGAAATGATCGCCTTCAAAGAGCGAATACGATTTCGTTTTCAGATTGTGCATCTGCGCCATGAGGGAGTAAGAGCCCCAGGCGATTTCCGGAATGATCAGCGTCTGACCGGCTTCGAGGCAGTTTTCAATCGACATGCCGACCGCACCGGTTCCGCCTGGCGTGGCGATGACTTCCTTATACAAATCGGAATTGCCGTCGAGCACCCAGTCCAGAACATCTTCCTGGAAATCCGGGTTTCCGGTAAAGCTGACCGC
>NZ_JBKXLD010000145.1:0-3563 GCF_047010065.1 Allobaculum sp. | reverse complement strand
GGCGCCCGCTATAAAGGGCCGCTCCAGAAATTTTCAATCGCTCATCGTCCAGCGAGGTGTTTCGGGCCTTCGAAACGGCCAAATGTTTCAACTACCAAAAAACGAATTTACACAAAATTCTTTACATACCCTATCAGTCAGGCATTACAAGTATGCAATGGTGTTTTTTTGTAAAACAGATCAGGAGGTATACAGATGAATTTAGTATTAGACTTGTTTCGCACAAGAAGAAGTTATAGGAAATACAGCGAAAAACCGATTGATGAAGCTGTATTAAAACAAATTATGGAAGTTGGACTTATTTCTCCAACAGGGGATAATTTCAAGACTGTAGAACTGATACTAATAAAAGATAAAGATCTGTTAAATGAAATCGCAAGTATGCGAAAGGCTGCAGCTATGCTTCGCCATGCAGGTGCTGCAATTATTGTGCTTGTAAATACCCAGAAGACAGATTTGTGGATTGAAGACGGAGCTATATCTGCGTCGTATATGTACCTTGCCGCCGATGCTTTAGGAATTGGAAGCTGCTGGATCCAAGTGAGAGCAAGAGATGCCGTAGACGGCAAAGAATTTGAGGAAAACTTCAAGAGAAATTCGATATACCAGAGTATATGAAACCGCTTTGTATCTTATCGTTAGGAAATGTAGATTACCAACTGCCCGCTCACTCCATAGAAGATATATTAACTGGGATAATATTCATTCTGAGAAATATTAAAATAATGAATTTTCAGAAAAAGGAGAACGCGGATATTTTTGTCAATTGAAAACTGGTCCACTTTGGGTTGAAGAAGACTGCTCTTTTCAGTTGCAGAATCCGCAGTTTGAGTTCGATATTCTGAATTCTCGGTTCAGGATTCCGTTTTTTGAGTTTAAGATTCCGACGTTTGAGTTCAAAATTCCAAGAAAATCAGAAAAAATCAGTTTGAGCTATTTAGCCCAAAGCCAGAATCAGGTCCTCTGATTCAGGTTTTGGGCTGTTTTGTAATACTTCTCACCAGCGGTTCTCGAGATCGAGCGCAGCGCAGCTGCTCTTCTGGATGAGTTTTCCTGTATCCGTAAATCGATGGATTTGAAAACTGTCATCTGAGTATGCACTTTCCAGTCCACCATTATGGAGTACGCAAAAGTCAGGCGGCCCATTTTTCAAATCCGATTTTCGCTTTTTTGGACCAGTTTTAAACTGCAAAAAAACAAGAGCTGCAAGACGAAACGAAATGCATTTTGAAATGGAACTTCCATAAAAGTAATTTCCACTTTTTCGCACCAGGCATGAAATTTACTTTTTCGCTTCACACAACTAAACTTTCAGTCTTTTCCCTTTACCCTTTTTGCCCCAAATCTTTATACTATCTTTATAAGTGCTCCGGCATCTGGACAGGATTCGGGGCTGTTTCTTTTAAAGCGACAATGTATATTAAAATTCACCCCGTTGTTGTCCGCCATTTTCGAGTCGCCTAAGATAGGAAATGGAGGGATCGCATACAAAAGTTTGGAGGGTATTGAGATGAAGGCAAACGAACCATCTGCCGTTAAGGCAGCAGCCGCTATATGTACTCTGTCTGTGATCGGAGCCACGGTTTCCACGATCACTGCCTTCACCACCAGTGAAGCGCAGAACAGACTGGACGATAAAGTCTATGCCGCGCAGGAAACCCCAAGCCCTGTCCAGCTGGATACGAAATATTATCTCGAAGCACCAGCATCCCAGTCTGATGCAGTCCAACAGAGAACACTTACCGATTCACAGGCCGAAGATGTGGCCCGTCGGGAACTGGCCCGTCTGGAAGCGCAGGATTGCGAGAAAGCCGCTGTCGCTCTGATCGAAACTCAGAGTGAACCGGCAGACCCCAATCCAGAAGTCCAGTCCGAGGATCCCGCCGCACAGAGCGCAGATCTCGCCCCGAACGCGGATGCTTCTTCTGAGCAGACGCTGGAAACGCAGGATTCTGTCGTTGCCGACGCAGCGATGAATGCGCAGCCTGTTCTTACACAGCCTGTCGCTGAGCAGCCGGCAGCACAGCCCGCAGCGAATATGCCTGCAGAACAGGTTCCCGTGGCACAGGTTCCGGTTGTGAATGGCAATGCGTCCGTAGCGGGAGGCGAATCCATTCCGGAAAGCGGCGTCGAAGCCGATAACGGCGCCGATCAGGCGATGACCGGCGATGTGATCAATCTGGACGAAACGATCACGGTACAGCCGATTCTTCCGGTTGTCACCGATCCGGTTCAGACCGATCCTTCTGCCGTTACCCAGATTCCGGAAGACGACCTTCCTTCGGATTATGATCCAAACGCGCAGCCTCCAGCGGATAATCCGCCTGACGATCAGCCGCCGATCGACGATCCGAATCCGCAGCCGCCCATCACCCCGAATCCGCCCAGCGATGTCGATCCGGGGCAGAATCAGCCGGGTGACGATGACAATAAGCCTGCCGGCGATTACTCCGCTTTGAACGCGGCCATCGCCCAGTCGGCCCTCAGCCTGGTGGGAACGACCGACGGACTCTCCTGCACGGAAGTCGTTCAGCTCGCTCTGGCAAAAGCCGGCGTCAGCGATGCCATGTCGCTCTGGCCAAAGGATTATGCGGCGATGTACGGCTACTACACGGATACGCCGCAGCCAGGCAACCTGATCTACTATGAACAGGGCGGGAACGGTCTGGACCATATCGCCATTTACATTGGAAACGGCATGGCCGTCCATGGAAACTACGTCATTGACGGCAAAGGCTATACCAAAATTGCACCGGTAGAAACCGGAAATTATTCTTACTATGCATTTATTCAGGTCTGCCGCTAGGCCGACCGAAAACAAGCCGATCCTTCCGTTGAACGGTTGAAGTTCAAAGATCTAGACGAATCTGCCCATTATGCGGATTCGTCTTTTTCTTTGGAGCCAGAAGAATCTGGATCGGTCGGGGCTTTGAAAGCTGCCCGGTGCTTCCTTCCTTTTTCTTCTCTTTTTTTTCTTCTCTTTTTCTGTTTTGAAATTTCCGGATCTTCTTTCAAATTTCTGTATCTGCGAAAAACTTCCGTACAATGAAAGAATCAGGAACGAAAGCGCGCTCACTCTGCCTGGCCGGATTGCCGGAAAGACGCATGGCCTCTTATGGCAGAAAGCCGGCTTAAAACTCAATACAGAATTCGGCTTTGTCTGAAGTGTTTTTCGTTTTCTGGAATCGGAAGAAAAAGCTTTCGTCCTGTTATGCGGCTGCCAATGCGGCGGACGGGTTACGAAAGCTGGAGGTTAACTATGGCACGAATGAGAATCGGGCAGGCCATCGACATTCATCCGCTCGAAAGCGGGAGGCCGCTGGTGCTTGGCGGCGTAGAGATTGACTCGCCCAAAGGCCTGAAAGGCCACTCGGATGCGGATGTGCTTCTGCATGCGATTGCGGAAAGCATTCTCGGGGCACTGGCCCTCGGCGATCTGGGCGCCAATTTCCCGGACACCGATCCCAAATACAAAGGCATCGCCTCGACGCTGCTTCTCGATGAAGTCTATCGGAAAATGCGCGAGAAAAAATACCATATCGGCCACGTCGACGCGACAATCA
>NZ_JBKXLD010000144.1:0-3593 GCF_047010065.1 Allobaculum sp. | reverse complement strand
CTCGAAGACGAAGGGCTCTGCCAGCCGTTTCATAAACTGGCCGCGCTCGATCTGAACGCCCGAAATTTTGACGTCCAGCTCGGCATCGCCAAAGAAAAGGAAGCTGCCGGCATTGAAGGCTTTCTGACACAGCCCATCTTTTCCCGTCGGGCCATTGAAAATCTTCAAACCGCCCGCGCACAGCTTCATGGCACGATTTACGCCGGGCTGATGCCGATCGTCAGCCATCGCAATGCCCTCTTTTTGAAAAACGAAATTACCGGCATGGATATTCCCGATGAGCTGGCCGCTTTATATGAAAATAAGGACCGGGAGGAATGCGAAGCCATTTCTCTGCGCGTCTGCCAGGATTTAGCCCGACAGGCGGCCAAATTCTGCGACGGGTTTTATCTGATGACGCCCTTTCGACGCGTCTCGCTGATCCTCTCGCTCATTGAAGCGCTCGAACCGCTGCTTACAGAATAAACAGCAGGAAAGCCCTCAGGCGTATGTTGGAGAACCGACAGAACGCCTGCAGAACTTTCCTGCTGTTTTTGGATTGCGCCAGATTCCTGATTCTTGCGTTTTTTCTTCTTTTTCCTGCTCGCTGCTAAAGTTTTTGCGGCTTCTCTGGAACAAGAGCCCTTTTTGCTCCCTTTTCGAAGCCGTCCGATATCTTTTTTGTCCTTTTTTTCAAAGAAATAATCGAAAAAGAAAAATATCCAAATTTATGCAAGGATTCTCTCATCTTAATCGTGTTTGAAGTAAAGGAGGTTCTCTTGTATGAAACCTGTTCAATCTGTTCTCACACTCTGTCTGCTTTCCCTTGTGCCCATCGGCTGCGCTTCGCCGTCTTCTCCGTCTTCAGCCGCAAAGAGCGACGGCTCGTCCATGAGCGCTTCGCAAAGCCAGACGACAGCCAAAAAGGAAAGCACGAAAAAAGATGCAAAGAAAAACTCGAAGAACGACGCTTCCGATCAAAAGAAAAACGACAGCGCGTCTTCAGCTCCTTCCGTACAGGAAGCGAGCAAACAGCCCGCTGCGGATCCGGTCGCTGACTACGACGTCGACACCGTTCTGGCTCAGGGCGCTTCGCTGATCGGTCAGCGCATCTCGGTCATCGGCAATCTGCCGCAGGCGGCGATGCCGGATGGAAACGGCGGCTACGCCACATACATCCTGTCCGATAACGGCAGCGCTCTGCGATTTACGGGCTGCGTGAACTTCGGTTCCTGCAAAGCACGACTTACCGGAACGCTGCAGGCACTCAACGGCGAGTACGTCCTCAATGCCGATTCGGCCGAACAGCTTTCGGCTTCCGGCGTGAATGCGCTCCCGTATTCGGCACCCGTAGAAGAAAATACGAATACGGTATATGATGTCGAGACGGTTCTCGCCAACGCGCCTTCGCTGCTCGATCAGTACATCGAAGTGAGCGGCAATCTTGGCCAGAACGCCCCGCGTGACGAGCAGGGACGTCCGATTCTCTGGCTGACCTCCAATTCCAGAAGCCAGCTCCGTTTTGACGGAAACATCCCCATCGGCGGCTGCCCCGCCATTCTTGGCGGAACACTGACCCAGGACGACCGCGGGTATGTTCTGCAGCTCGAAAGCTATCAGACCATCTAGAATTCTCTGGCCGCCCATTTTAGACAGGAGTACATATGCACGATCAACCGCCCAGGCAGGCGAAACTGAAAACCGATGAAGAAATTGAGTCTGCAGTAGAAGAGTGCGGCGATGGCATGTATCGTCTGGCGCTGAGCTACTGCGATTGTGCCCAGGCGCAGGATATTGTGCAGGAAGCCTTCCTTCGCTATATGCGCTCGGATCAGGCGTTTCACGATGGAGACCACCGCAAAGCGTGGCTGTACCGGGTGGTGATCAATCTGTGCAAGGACTACCATCGCAGCTGGTGGCAGAAGATGCGCACCGACTATCCGCGAAACGATCCGGCACCCGCTAATGAAGAAAACAATGAAATTCTCGATCTGGTCCGCTCGCTTCCATCCAAAGAAGCCAGTGTCCTCTACCTTCACTATTACGAATCCCTTTCTGCCGATCAGATCGCGCAGATTCTGAACTGCCGCCCGGGAACGGTCTATTCCCTGCTCTCCCGCGGTCGAGGGCATTTAAAAGTCATCCTGTCCAGGGAGCATGGAAAGGAGGATTTGCATGACAGAAGAAGATAAGTATCTGGAAGAATATCGCAGCACGATGAAAAAGGCCGTTCTCTCTTCTAAACAGAAGCAGGACCTGATTTCTGCAATGAAGGAAGAGCAGACCAGAATAAGGGGAAGCCAGACGCAGGAACGCGAAAATCAAAAACGCCCGTCCTTCTTTAATCGAACCTGGAAGCCGGTACTGGCTTCGGGACTGGCTCTGGCTATGATTCTTCTGCTTACCTTGACTTCCTTTCCCAACTCGAATCGATGGGTACTGCCCACTCCATCCGCCAGTCCCAATCCGGACGTTCGCACAGCCGATCTGACGCCGCTGCCCAATCCCGCTTCCGTTGAAACTCCCGTTCTGAATGCGGGCGGTCTGGGCACGGCTGGATGGTACGAACAGACCGTAAATCCAGCCGCCAGCGAGGCATGGCCAGAAACGCTTCCGGTGTATCGCTGGCATGAGGCCATAGAGCAGCGGCGCCTGAACCCAGACGATCAGGAAAGCATGCTCGAAAAGCTGGAACCCTTTGCCAAAGCGCTGCAGATCGACGCGCAATGGACAATTGGCGATATCGATCCGTATTTGATGAATTCCTCCATCTGGGCTGATACGCCCTGGGGACGTCTGGATCTGGTGGGCAGCGATCAGGGAGAACTGTTCGTCAACGGAGCGATTTCCTTCTCGGCGTCATCCCTCGACGAAGCAAAAGCCCAGATCGAACAGATCGTTCAAAGCTATTCCGCTCTTTTCCCAATCGAAAATCCGGTCATTGAATCGATTCCCGTCCGTACGACGGAACCGCAGACGACGTACACCTTCATTGTGTATGCCAGAGAAAAAGCGGAAGGCGATCGGCTTTCCACAAGCGAAGCCCGACCCATTACGATTTATGCAAACAAGGGAGGCGTACAGGCCATTGTCTACCCGCTCGATACCGCCGACTGGGAAGCGGACGATCCGGTTTTAAGTCTGGAGGAAGCCATTCGGGCATTTGAAACGCCCGCAGGCTATGAAGCGCCGCAAAGCGATCGCATCTGGCGGATCTGGAAAAGCGATGCAACGGGTACCTGGCTGATGCCGTACTATCGTTTCTATGTAAAGAGCCAGACGTACGACGGCTATGAAGCCTTTGATCTTTGCGCGATTCAGCCCGAATATTTGAAACAGGCCGAAAAATGACAAAACGGTCCGGATGAACCTCTTCGAATTCGAAGACGGTTTTCCTCCGGACCGTTTTTCTTTTGTCCATGTCGGGTCAGCGCCTGCAGGATACAGGCAGACCGACAAGGCATAAAAAAAGCTTCCTTGCGGAAGCGAATTTTCAAATGGTGAGGTCGATGCGACTTGAACGCACACGAGCTAAGCTCACTACCCCCTCAAAGTAGCGTGTCTGCCATTCCACCACGACCTCAGGCTTGAATACTTTAACACAGTTCTTTGAA
>NZ_JBKXLD010000143.1:0-3738 GCF_047010065.1 Allobaculum sp. | reverse complement strand
CAGGGCCTGTACGGCGCCCATGAAGGAGCCGGTAATGTCCATAAGCGCCAGAAAGATCAGATTGCCCAGCTGATGACCGCCGATGTCGCTCGATCCGCTGAAACGGAAGTTCATCAAATCCGCAAACAGGTGGTCATCTTCGACTTCCGCCATGGCGCAGAGAACATGGCGGATATCGCCCATGGCTGGAGTATGGTAAATATCGCGCAGCCTCCCGGTGGATCCGCCGTCATCCGCTACGGTGATGACGGCCGTGAGCGAGATATCTTCGAGATGCTTGAGACCGCTCATCATCGCGGAAAGACCAGTACCACCGCCAATGACTACCACATTTTTCATGCTTCATCCTCCTTGACGGCATCGCGATGGAAGCAGTACGTCTTGTACTCCTTCCTGTACTGTTCATTGAGCCAGTTGCAGACGCTGACCGAACGGTGCTGACCGCCCGTACAGCCGATCGCCACGATGATGTGGTTCTTGTTCTGCGAACGGTAGGCTTCAAACACGAAGTCGAGATAGTCTTTCAGACGCCGGCTGAATTCCCGGGTTTCTTCGCGTTCCATGACGTACTTGTACACTTTTTCGTCATTGCCCGTCAGATCCTTGAGGGCCGGTTCATAAAACGGGTTGGGCAGAAAGCGGACGTCGATAATTTCATCGGCATCCATCGGCACGCCGTGCTTGAACCCAAACGACTGGAACGTAATCGCAAATTCCGGTTCGGTCGGGTTTTTGAAATACGGTTTGAGCGCGTTGACCAGCGCCTGCGGGGTCAGCCGCGTGGTATCGAGGTGAAGGGTATCCTTCATGTTTTCTTCAAGGTTTTTAAAGGAATCGCGTTCGAGCTCAATCGCTTCTTCGAGCGTGGACGCCTGATTTTTCAGAAGCAGCGGATGCATGCGGCGCGTAAAGCGGTAGCGCAGCAGCAGTTCTTCATCGCTGGCATCCACAAAGATCACCTGCAGCGGACGGCTGAGGGCGTCAAAGAAGTTCATGAAATCGACGTAGTCCTGACTCGACGCCGTCAGAGCCAGACGGTCGTAAGCCGGATCATCGCTTTCCATCAGTTTTTCCAGGGAGTTCAAAAGCTCCTTCGGGAAGTTGTCAATGCAGTTGTAGCCAAGATCGGCGAGCGCATTCATGGCAGAGGTTTTACCCGCACCGGACATGCCGGTAACGAGGACAAGCTGTTTTTCCACAGAGATCGCTCCTTTCTTTGGATTAACTTCGTATTATTCTATCAAACAAAGATGGCAGAAATCCGGTACAGAACAAATTCTTCTGTTCTGTCTGCACCAGCCTTCTGCCGTCCATTGAATCAGTCTGCGTTGGATTGTTCGAAAACGCGGATATTTTCGTTGGATCCGATGACGATGATCGTTTCATTGTCTTCGAATACGTAGTTCGGATCAATTTCCTCGATCGTTTCATCGCCTTTCTGAATGGCGATAATCGAGATGCCGTATTTCTGTCGAAGTGCGAGATCTTTCAGCGGCTTGCCGATGAAATTGTGCGGCACTTCGATCTGGGCGATATCGATATTTCCCGATACAGAGAAGTAATCGATGACGCGCTTGTTGGACAGCTGGTTGGCCAGCCGCTCCCCCATCTCCCATTCCGGGTAGACGGCTTTCGCGCCGATCTTTTCGAGAATCGATCCCTGGTCCTTGGAGTTGGCTTTGGCGATGACCGTAGGCACTTTCAGATTCAGGCAGTAGAGCGTCGCCAGAATGTTGGCATCCATCTGCGAACCGATCGCGATGATCGCGGCGCTGCAGTCGGCCACACCGATTTCTTCGAGCGATTTCTGATCGAGATGATTGATGACATAGGCGTAATCCGTCAGATAGCGCAGTTCCCGTACGCGATCCGGATCTTTATCGACAATGATGACTTCCTGCCCGTTGGCAACGAGCGTCTGCGCAACGGCGGAACCAAAACGGCCCAGCCCGATTATGACGAATGTGCCCTGCGAGGGCATCTCGATCGATTTTTCCTGTTTGTTTTGCTTAAAGAACATGAAGTATCTTCCTTCCCCAAAAACACTTTTCCAGCCTCGCGGAACGCATTTTTACCGATTCCGTCACGGGCTTCATTTCTATACCGGCTGCCTGTCCATTCTGGGCGGGCAGTTTTTCTTTATCTTATGGATCAGCCGATCAGCACATTTTCTTCGGTGAACGAAGCGGAATGGGCGCGGCCGGTCACGAGCAGGTTGGCAATGGTCACCGGACCAAGTCGGCCGGTAAACATGACGACAATCAGAATCACACGCGATACCGGCTGCAGCGACGCGGTAATGCCGGTACTGCTTCCGACGGTCGCAAAGGCGCTGACGACTTCCGTCAGCACGTCAGAAAGCGCGAGATGGCTTTCGGCTACACAGATCAGAAAGGTCGCGATAAAGACGACCATCAGTCCGTAAAAGAGAACGGTGAATGCCTGCGTGAATACCAGATTGGGGACTTTGCGGAAAAAGCAGCTGTCCTCATCATGGGCCGTACTCGAGGAGATGGCTTTCAGGCCGATCACAAAGGCGGTTGTCGTTTTAATACCGCCGCCCGTCGAGTTTGGCGAGGCGCCGATAAACATCAGAACGATGAATACCAGCAGCGCGCCGTTGGAAAACGCGGAAAGCGGATAGGACGCGAAGCCGGCGGTTCGGGCAATGACCGACTGAAACCAGGCTTCGAGCCACGTCTGTCCGGTCGTGAACTTCAGCAGAATCGTTCCGGCACTGAGCAGGAAGACCGTCATGAACGCGGCGATCTTCGTCGTCAGCGACAGCTTGCGCCAGCAGAATTTTTTCTTCCACAAATCGATCAGCGCCAGAAAGCCGAAGCTTCCGATAATAACCAGAATGGAAATCGTCATGCAGAAAGCGGCGTCTCCCGCAAAGGGAATCAGCGAATCCCCGCCTGCAAACACGTCAAAGCCGGCGTTGTTAAACGCGGAAACGGAAAGAAAGCAGGCATGGCCAAATGCCTGAAGCGGATTAAAGTAGCGCATGAGCGGAAACCACAGGCAGATCGCGCCGATGGCTTCGAACGTAAAGGTGATGCGCAAAATGATCGTCGCCAGCTTCTGCAAATCGAAATAGTCGGTCAGATTTTGGGCGGCGACAAACAGGGACCGCGTTTTCAGACCCATTTTGCCGCCAGCGACGCGTATGAGCAAAATGCCCAGCAGGACAACGCCCATACCGCCGATCTGGATCAGAATCGCCAGAACGAATCGTCCAAACAAATTGAAGGTCTGTCCGGGGACGACTACCGTCAGACCCGTTACGCATACGGCACTCGTGGCTTCAAACAGCGCATCCAGAAAATTCAGCTGCTTTCCCGGCATCAGTGAAATGGGAAGCATGAGAAGAATGGCGCCGATCAGAATGACCAGACCAAAGCCGCCGGCCAGAAGTCTGGCCTGGGGCGTCCGGTTAAACCACTTGTGCATCGTAAAGCCTAACCTTTTTTTCCTTAGAAATGTCATACCAGATATCCTTGTGACCATCGAGTCCAGGCTCGACGGGAAAACAAAACCCTGCAAAGCGACAGAAAACGCATGCCCTTCAAATCATTTCAAAGGGAATACGAACGCTGCAGAACGATACCGCAGGATACACCCGAATCCAGACGGTTTCTCAAATGGAGGCGGGCATCCCTGAAAATTTCTTCTTTTGAAAAAAGCAAATTTCTGGCAGTTCTGCTTTTTTGCCAACGTGCAGGACATCAACAATAT
>NZ_JBKXLD010000142.1:0-3966 GCF_047010065.1 Allobaculum sp. | reverse complement strand
GTTCTCTTGAACAGGGCTGCAGTGCGCTCGATCTGCTCAAGCGTCCAAACGTTACCGTACATATGCTGGAACCGTGGCTTGGCTATTCGGTATCGCCCAAAATTGCCAAGCGCATTGAAATCGAAACGCGCTACGCCGGCTACATAGCCAAGGCCAGACGGGATACCGAACGCCTGCAGAAACTTGAAGACGTCCGCATCCCCGAAACGATCGATTACGATCAGCTCGAAAATCTCGCGCTCGAAGCGCGAAGCAAGCTGAGCCAGATCCGCCCAAGAACCCTTGGACAGGCCAGCCGCATTTCCGGTATCAACCCGTCGGATATCGCGGTTCTCTCGGCTTTCCTCAAAAGCCGCAAGGCCGAGTCGGAACCGACAGAATAAAAACAGTACAGCGGTCTGCATGGACCGCTTTCTTTGTACATGAAAACCGTTCGAATCTGACGTTTTTAAAAAATAACGCACGTGTACGGGCACAATGAATCCGTGTAAGTACACACGGTCTAAAATTGAATGAGAGTTATAAACATTCATCGAAATGAAAGATAATTTCGGCTTTTAAAGCCTTTGTTCTTTCTTCTTTGTCACAGATAGAGAAAAGTCTCGAGTTTGCTTTAGATTAAACATTTGATCTGATAGACTAAGACCGCGGGAAGGAGGTGTCCGAACATGGCAGATTCGCGTCGAAAAAGCAAAAAGAGAAGATTCGCAGCACGCTGGCGCGGATTTATATATATCGGTCTGATCGCTTTCAGCGTCTTCTGTTCCGTCCTGATGGCCAATGATATCGGAACCTGGCTGCATATCAATCAGGAGGTTCATGCCAATGAGAAACTGCTTGATGAGCTCACCAGCCAGCAGAGCGAACTCGAAACCACCCGCAAAAATCTGACGAACCCGGACTACCTCGAAATGATTGCCCGGGGCAAATATCATGTTTCCAAAAACGGCGAACAGGTGTTCGTTTTCCCGCAGCTTGGCGAAGAGGAAGAAGACCAGAGTGATTCGTCCAGTTCGCAGTCTTCGAACAAAACCGTAAAGCCCAAAGTAACCGAAGGGCTTGCGGACGCCGGTTCGAATTCGGAGGGAAACTGATCGGAAAAATCCGGCTCGGTTTTTAAATGCATATAGAAAAATGACAGGAGATGTCCTTAACCGGGCCTCTCCTTTTTGTATGGTCCGGCATGCACTTAAACATGTCTGGGTTGGTCCGCAGGGAGAACCGGAACGGGGCAGGCCTGAAGCATGCATCAGTTTCTCGCAGAAACGGGCAGAAGATCGCAGAGAAAAACTGAAAAACTTAAGCCCTAAGCCAGGAGTCAGAGTGCATGTCCTGCCCGCCCGCTCCTTTCGATCGGCGGATCCAAAATCGTTTCCCCGCTGTAAAGAGCGCATCACAGGCCTTCGGATCTGGGTCATCTCAGGGAAGAGAAGACGGATTTTCGTTCTTGAAAATATGAACGAAATCTGAACAAAAGTTTCGCTTTTAAGGAAATTTCATTCGAAAAACAAGGACAGACCGGCAGACTGTAAGGCAGTCTGCCTTTTTGTTTTTGAAAGAAAAGCGAATGCAAAACGAAGTGGTAATCGGTCGTAAAGAATGAAATAAGTCGTATAAATAGGCGGAAAATATGCACAATAAACCATAAAAATAAACAAATAAAGAAATAATGCAATCGAAGGCATAAGCCGGTAAGGTCGCAAAAGCGACGGTCGGAAAGCTTAACGAAATCAAAATAAAATCTAAATATGCAACGGTACTGCTTTTCAAAACGGAAACGGTATGCATTCATGTCAGAGAACAAAGGCGGCTGCCGCGCCGGGAAGCGAGATCCAGACGGAGCAGAAATCCTGCACAGACAGAAAGGAATCTTCCTTTTTCTTCGAGGAACGCTGCGTAAAACGAAGTGCCAGGCCCAATCCGGGCAGGAGAAAATTTCGGGTACAGCACAAACAAAGCAGCGGGAGTTCAGGGCCGAACGCGAAGCAGGAAAACAGAAGTTTAACGAAACAGGAAGAAAAGAGTTGAAAGGAAAAGGAGACGGATTATGTCCTATGTAAATTTACAGAAACCGGCAGAAGGCAGCCGGGGGAGAGTTGTCACGCTCGATAACGTACAGCGGATGGTTTATGACCAGCCGCCGCGCCAGTGGGATCCGCAGACGATCCGGGAAAGCGTGATTTATCAGACGGGTGATCTTCTGATCGATCGCGGCGCACAGATTATTTTCAAGGGAGGGGAAATGTTAATGGCGACTCCGACCGAATTTGAACTGATCCTGCATCTGGTCGAACACCAGACTTGCTTCTGCGCCAGAGAAGTTCTGATCAATGTCATCTCGAGCCGCCTGCGCCACTGCATCTCGGACAACACGCTGTCCAAGCACATCTGCCGGGTGCGCAAGAAACTCGGAGACGATGAAATCGCGCCCTATATCCTGACGCAGAATTCCAAAGGGTATAAATGGAACTTTCCCGTAACCCGACGCTTTATTACCCGGGAAACGCTCGTCTGAAACCAGACAGCCTGCACCGGACCCAGCCCGAACAGCGCAAAACGGCCTGGCATCTAGCGATATTCGAGTCAGGAAATGGCGGTTTGAAAGGCCTTTCGCGCTTTGAAAACGAGGAAGATACCGGGAATGTCAACAATTGGACCGATTCGAACCGGGTGTGTCAAAACGTGTAGAAATCGTAGGAAAAGCAATGCCTGAAAGATGATGAATATATCCATTACGGGGATCCGGAATTTTTAAAGAAAGAAGGGTACTTCCAGAAAAAATCACAAATGATCACAAAATTGGGCAGAATACTTGCCTGCACGGCTGGGGCTTTCTTGCTTTTCGAAGACCCGAATCTATAATTCAGTTCGTGGAGGTTTAACGATGAATAACATTTTCAGCAGTAAGGAAACGTTTAAGGAAGCCCTTCGCGCTGAAGTGTCCGCCCGTTTCGGACGCGATCTCGAAGATGCTTACGATGAAGAACGTTATTTAGCCCTTGGTGCTCTGATCCGCGATCATGCAGGAAACTCCTGGAAGCTCACAAAAAAGAGCGTTCGCGCAAACGGTACGAAACAGCTTTACTACTTCTCAATGGAATTTCTGATGGGCCGTCTGATGGTCAACAACCTGATGAACATGGGAATCTACGATGTTGTCCGCGATGGACTGGCCGATCTGGGACTGGATATTCACAACCTGGAGGAACTTGAATGCGATGCCGGCCTGGGCAACGGCGGTCTTGGCCGTCTGGCCGCATGCTTCCTCGATTCTCTGGCAAGTCTGAACCTGGCCGGAAACGGAAACTGCATCCGCTATCACTACGGTCTGTTCAAGCAGGAAATCGTCAACGATGAACAGGTGGAAAAACCCGACTGCTGGCTCCGTCTGGGCAACGTCTGGGAAGTCTGGAAACCCCAGCACGCCGTACAGGTCAAATTCGGCGGCACCCTCGATGCCTACATGGACCAGTTTGGCCATTTCCATTCGCATCACAACCCGGCGTTTGTGGTCCGCGCGGTACCGTATGACGTACCGATTGTCGGCTACAACACCCCGACCACCAACACCCTGCGTCTCTGGGACGCGGAAGTGGATGAAGAATCCGTACAGGCGGGCGTTCTGAACAAGTACCTCAATGACGTACAGGCGCTGACCGCTAACGTGTATCCGGATGATTCGACGTACGAAGGCAAGGAACTGCGCCTGAAACAGGAATACTTCTTTGTCTGCGCCGGCGTGGATCAGCTGATCCATAATCATCTGCGCGTATACGGCTCGCTCGACAATCTGGCCGAGAAAACCGCGATCCAGCTCAACGACACCCATCCGGTTCTCGTCATTCCGGAACTGATGCGCGTACTCATGGATGACTACGATTACGACTGGGATCAGGCGTGGGATATCGTTACCCGTACTGTGGCCTATACCAATCATACGGTCATGTCCGAAGCGCTGGAGCGCTG
>NZ_JBKXLD010000141.1:0-4137 GCF_047010065.1 Allobaculum sp. | reverse complement strand
ATTATCCCAAGGAGGCGGTCGAGAAAATACCCGTCTTTTATTTGACGCTTACGTAGATCCGTTTCGGATCCTTTTGCGGCAGCAGCGGTACCCATACTTCGAGCGGCGAGAGAGAAACCAGAATCGGCAGAAACTTACGAGCGCTAAGATAAAATGCGGCGGCTTCCTTTCGTCCCTGCAGAGAACTGCCCGCCTGCAGACAGCGCGCATCCAGCCAGGCGTTTATCGTCGACGCCTTTTCCCGCACCACCTGATCCTGAAAATGAAGAAGCAGGCAGGAATGGAGGTAGTCGTACTCGATATAGTCGGCAAGCAAAGCAGGGGACGTCTTTGTCGAAACGTCCGGCCAAGGATCAACAAGACGGTAATTACCGTCCAAGCCGGACGGAGGGGAAGCCGGCTTTGGCCGGTACGAATACTGAAGAACGAAAGACAGGCGACTTTCCCGAATGCCGGCACCACCGGAAGCATTCGAAACGCCAGAAACACCAGAAAGGTCTGATCCAGAGGCCGAGGAGGCTTCGAGAGAAGCGAAAGCATTCGAATTCCGTTCAGATGAAGATCCAAAGAGATTCGGAATGCGCAGATGCAGAGTGCGTTCGGATCCGCCTGGACCGTTCGGGCCGTCCGGACGGTCCAGATCAAAATTCCCATGCAGAAAAACGGGAGGAAAGGAAGGCTCCAGGTCAGATCCGCCATAGCCTTCCACAGCCGGATCATTCAGCATCATGGCCTCATCCGAATCCGATGATAAAAAATCAGGAAAAGATAAATTCAAATGGGATTTGGATTCTTTCATAGCCTTGAGTCTGTCAGATAAGGATGCTTAAGACGTGACTTTTTGAAAACGTACGAAATCGCAAAGAAAAAGAGGCCGAAGCCTCTTTGAAAAATCGTAAATTGAAAGCTGCAGGCGAAAATCTGGAATTCTTATAAGGGCAGATTCCAATGCCTGCCGACAAAAGATGTCCAAAACGCATTCCGATTCAAATCCAGATCGCAGAAAGAAATCGCGGTAAGAAGAAATCACGGTAAGAAAAGGATCTAAGCCGTTTGAAACCGGATGGATATGAACTGGAGATCGAAGTGATCCTTTCAGGATTCGAAAACCGGATCAGCCTTTGAGCCAGGCGATGAATTCTCTGGCCTGAGAAGCGATAGCTTCGGCTACACTGTCTGGATCGGTAAACGAATCGGTGCTGAACTCTTCTGGCGTTAAGGCGAGACCGTATTCTTCCGGGCAGACTTTGACGCCCAGCCGTTTGAGCAGGATGGCGAGCTGTTCGCGCGAGCCTTTGGCCGCCATACGGCCGCCGGCGCCGCTGATGGCGGCAGACTTTCCGTAAAGAACGGAAGAAGCGCGCGTATAATCGGGGGCGGTCGGACGGCTCATCCAGTCGAGCAGGTTTTTGAGAACGCCGGTGATCATGCCGTTGTATTCCGGGGTAAAGAACCAGAGTCCGTCGGCTTCGCGAATTTCCTGACGAATGCGGGATACGCTTTCGAGTTCCGGGGCTTCGAGATCCTGATTGAACAGGGGTAGATCGCCATAGGGAAGGATTCTGGCTTTGATATCCATGGCCTCCAGCGCCTTTTTGGCGTCCTGAGCGAGTTCCATGTTGAACGATGTGCTGCGAAGGGATCCGCAGATGAGCAGAATTTTCATGTTGAAATTCCTCACTTTCAAGAAAGAAGTTTCTTCTGTCTTCTATTATCGCATGGCTGAATGTGCGAGCAGGGTACGTATCGCCCGACAATCTCAGATTGGAAAGAATGTGCGAAGTATGGTAAGAAAGTATTTATGTCCAAAGGGAAAAAAGAGCGCAGAGGATGCGCAAGATCTAAGCACAGACGCAAGTCTGGATGCCGCGGCTGAGCGGATGGACCGGTTCTCAGGCGTCGCATATATCCGGAACGCCTTTTGTCAGAAGCCCATATGAAAAAAATACTGGGAAAGACTCTTGGTGGAAAGAAAGAAAAATATTGTTTACAATACATACCTTTGGCATCGCCTCGTTCCCGATCGTTTCCGGTAGAATCCGGAAAGACGCGATGAAATCGTACTGGGAAATCGTTCTGGATGGATCCGGAGATTTTCCATCGAAAATACAGAGACGAAAAAACCAAAACAAACCATTTGGCCGGTACCAAACCGGCTTTCATAAAGCAGAACTAGAAAAGGGAGGAAGACTATGGCACAGACGCAATACGATGAAAATTCAATTGTCATTCTGGAAGGTCTTGATGCCGTTCGAAAAAGACCAGGCATGTATATCGGTTCGACGGACCGTCGGGGCCTTCATCATCTGGTCTGGGAAATTCTCGACAACTCCATTGACGAAGCCCTTAACGGCTTTGGAAACGAAATCATTGTGACCCTGAACAAGGACGGCTCCTGCAGCGTGGAAGACTTTGGACGCGGCATGCCGGTGGGCAAGCACAAATCCGGCAAGTCCGCTCTGGAGGTCATCTTTACCGTGCTCCATGCGGGCGGCAAGTTTTCGGATTCTTCCTATAAGGCTTCCGGCGGTCTTCACGGCGTCGGCGCGAGTGTAGTCAACGCGCTGTGCTCCTGGGTCAAAGTCGAAGTTAAGGACGGAAAGAACATTTACGAACTCGATTTCTCAAACGGCGGCCGTCATGTTGGCGAACTGAAAGTCATCGGCAAGACGAAGCAGACCGGATCGAAAGTAACGTTTCTTCCGGATCCGACGATTTTTAAGGAAAACCGTTTTTCCTACTCCCGCATTAAGGAGAGGGTACAGGAAGACGCGTTCCTGTTAAAAGGACTGAAAATCCGTCTGATCGATAAGCGCGAAAACCCGAAAGAAGACGAATTCGTCTACGAAGACGGACTTAAGGCGTTCGTCGAAGAGCTCGACGTCGATCACGATCCGATTTCGCCGGTCGTTTCCTTTGAAGGCGAATCCGGAGGCATCAAAGTGCAGGCCGCATTCCAGTACGTCGATACGTATCAGGAAAACATGCTTTCGTTTGCGAACATCGTTCGCACCCGCGATGGCGGAAGCCATGAAACCGGCGCAAGACAGGCACTGACCCGCGTGTTCAACGACTACGCGCGAAAAGTCGGCCTGTTAAAGGAAAAAGACAAATCCATGGAAGGCTCGGACATTCGAGAAGGACTGACCTTTGTCCTGCATACGGCTATTCCGGAAACGCTGCTTCAGTTTGAAGGGCAGACCAAGGAAAAACTGGGAACTCCGCAGGCCAAAGGTGCGGTCGACGCGATCGTCAGTGAAAACCTGCGCTACTTCCTCGAAGAAAACACCGATACCGCCGCTACGCTCATCCGCAAGATGATCAAGGCCGGTGCGGCACGAAGAGCGGCGCGCGAAGCGCGTGAAAAAGCCCGCAAGGGAAAAGGAAAAAATCGTTCGGAACAGATTATTTCCGGAAAGCTCGTGCATGCCCAGTCCAAAGATGCAAGACGCAAGGAACTGTATCTGGTCGAAGGCGATTCCGCCGGCGGTTCGGCCAAGCAGGGACGGGACTCGAAATATCAGGCCATTTTGCCGCTTCGAGGCAAAGTGCTCAATACCGAGCATGCCACGCTGGAACAGGTAGAGAAAAACGAAGAGCTCAACACCATCATTCATACTCTTGACGCAGGTGTAGGCAGCAGCTTCGATGCCGAAGATTCCAACTACCATAAAGTCATTATCATGACCGATGCCGACGATGACGGCGCGCACATTCAGAACCTGCTTCTGACGTTTTTCTATCGATTCATGCGCCCGCTCATCGAAGCCGGCATGTTATATATCGCCCTTCCGCCTCTGTATCGCATCGCGAAAAAGGATGAAGAGTACTATTTGTATTCCAATGAAGAGCTGGAAGAAATGAAAGCCAAATTCAAAACCGGCTATCACATCAGCCGGTATAAGGGTCTTGGTGAAATGAACGCATCCCAGCTCTGGGATACGACCATGAACCCCGAAACCCGAACCTTGCTGCGTGTTACGCTCGAAGACGGCCGCCTGGCCGAAAAGCGCGTAAGCGAACTGATGGGCGACCGTGCGGATCTGAGAAGGCAGTGGATCGAAGACAACGTCGTCTTCACTTTGGAAGATGACTTTAAGGAAGGAGAATAGCGGATGCCAAGAAAGAAAAAAGCAG
>NZ_JBKXLD010000140.1:0-4166 GCF_047010065.1 Allobaculum sp. | reverse complement strand
GAAGAGTTTCTCGAATACCTTTCTCAGGTGAAATTTACGGGCGATGTCTGGGCGATTCCGGAAGGAACGCCGGTCTTCCCGTACGAACCGCTCATTCGCGTCAAGGCGCCGCTGATTGAAGCCCAGCTGCTCGAAACCGCGCTCCTTCTTGCGGTCAACCACCAGACGCTGATCGCCACCAAGGCCAGACGCATTGTGCAGGCGGCCAAAGGCAAGGCGGTTATGGAATTTGGAGCCCGCCGTGCCCACAACTTCGATTCCGCCATTCAGGGCGCACGTGCGGCGTATATCGCCGGCGTAGCCGGAACCGCAACGACGGAAGCCGGCAAGCAGTTCAGCATTCCCGCCCTTGGCACGATGGCTCATTCCTTCGTGCAGAGCTTTGACAGCGAATACGACGCCTTCCTGGCGTATGCCAAAATGTATCCGGACAGCTGCACGCTGCTGATCGATACGTACAACACGCTGCGCTCCGGTCTGGAAAACGCTATTCGCGTTGCCAAGGAATACCTTGAACCCAACGGCCATCGCCTCAAAGGCGTGCGCATTGACTCCGGCGACATGGCGTATCTGTCTAAGAAAATCCGCCGCCGCCTCGATGAAGAAGGCATGCAGGACTGCTCCATCGTCGTTTCCAACTCGCTCGATGAATACCTGATTGAATCGCTCGTAGACCGTCAGGGGGCCAAGATCGATGCGTACGGCGTCGGTGAAAACATGATCGTCTCCAAGGACTCGCCGGTATTTGGCGGCGTGTACAAGCTGGCGGCCATTGAAGAAAACGGCGTTATGGAACCCCGGATCAAGATTTCGGAAAACGAAGAGAAGATCACCAACCCGGGCTATAAAAACCTGTACCGCATTTACAACAAGGAAGACGGCAAAGCGGTCGCCGACCTGATGACGCTTTCGGATGAAGTGCTCGATGAATCGGAAGATCTGACGATTTACCATCCGATGAACAAGTGGAAAAACAAAGTCATCGAAAAGGACACGTACGAAATCCGCGAACTTCTCGTGCCGATTTTCATTAACGGCGAACTCGTGTACCGCCAGCCGTCCCTGCTTGGCATTCGCGACTACTGTGCCAGAGAGCAGGAAACGCTCTGGGAAGAGATCAAGCGCTTCACCAACCCGCAGATCTACTACGTCGACCTTTCCGAAAAGCTCATTGACCTCAAGCTCGACATGATCAAGTCCAAGCGCTGAATGAAACGCTGAACTCCGATCGAAAATACATTTGCCCGGATCCAGACGGATCCGGGTTTCTTCGTCCGTCTGTGCGGATCCTTTACCGGGGGCAGAAAGCAACGCATATGCCCCTTCCTGCGCAGACTTTATTTACGCTATGACTAAAGCGGTGGAAGCGGTATCCCGTTTTCAATGCGCTACACTGTCAGAAGAGCCGAAAAGACAGGCACGATTCACAGAAAGAGCAGGTACCGTTTTATGGAAACCGATACAGCGTTACAGGCGGACAAAAACCAGACGCCGGCAACTAAACCGTCCGATTTCAATCAATCCGAAAGGATCGATACGCCCATCGACTGTCTTCAGAAACAGATTCTGGCCTGCCGTCAGTGCCGCCAATTGTTTGGTTTTGAACCGCGCCCGGTCGTCTTTGGCGGCCCGCATGCGAAAATCGTTCATATTTCTCAGGCGCCCGGACGTCTCGTCCATGAAATCGGCCGCCCCTTCGCGGATCCTTCCGGCAAGCGTCTGCGCCAGTCCTGGTATTACCTGAGCGAAGAGCAGTTTTACGATCCGAAAAACTTCTACTTCACTGTTATGGGTCACTGCTTTCCCGGCAAGGGAAAGACCGGCGACAAGAAACCGCCTGCCGTATGTTACGAGCGCTGGACGAAAAAAGAGCTTGAGCTTCTTAAGGAAGCCGAGCTGATTCTGATCGCCGGCCGAGAAGCCGCCAGCCGGATTTTTCCGGGAAAGACGCTCGATGAGCTCGTCTTTTCCCATCTCGAATACGAAGGCAAGCCCTGCTGCGTCCTGCCGCATCCCTCGGGATTAAACCGCGGCTGGTTTATGAAGCACCCGGAATTTGAAGAAAAGGTCGTACCGGAAATCCGTCAGAAAATTCATGACGTGCTCAGTATTCCGATCGATCCCGACTTTAAAGACCATCTGCCCAAACGCGAAAGCTGGCAGAAAACCGCCTCGAGAAAGCCGGCAGGATCAAAGACAGACGATACGCAGAACAAACCAAAATAGCAGCGGCCAGACGAAAGCATAAATCCAGTCCGCAGATCCAGCCGGGCGGCATAAAAAAGACCGCCTCAAAATGAAGCGGTCAATCGGTCGAGATAACAATCAGTGAAAAGGCGTCATCTCATTGCGGAAGTAATCGCGAATGATCGGAAAGACGATCGATTCGTACGTGCCGTCATACAAAAAGCGATGTTTCGCTCCATACAGATAGAGCAGACGCGTATGCGCCGGATCAAGCAGGGAAATCATGCGTTCGGAAGATTTGGCGCTGATGACCTCATCCGCCGTTCCGTGCAAAATGAGAACCGGACAGTCTACCTGCAAAATCGAATAGCGATACGTCGAGACGACTTTCAGAAACGTCTGGGTATGATTGCGGCTCAGACTGCCGGAATCCCCGTCGCTGAAGGGAAAGAGCGCTTTTCTGGCGGCGCGTTCCACCTGATAAAAATCGAGCGGGAAATAGGCCGGTGCGCAAAGCAGCAGATGCTTCACCTTGAATACGGAAGCCAGATAGGAAGAAACCACGCCGCCCATGGAAAAGCCAAGCAGGTGAACGGGACGACCCGTCGCAATCGCCTGGCGCAGTTTTTCTTCACAGCGGCCGATCCAGTCTTCCATGCGGGTATCGCCTGGATCCTGCGGATCAAAGTAATCAAAAGTCCAGACTTCAAAGCCCTGCTTTTCCAGCCACGCTTTGAGCGGATCCATCTCGTGAGAAACTCTTCGCCCGAATCCGTGAATGGTGACGACAATATCCGGACGGTGAATAAACGGGAAATGTAAGTTCATGGCCGAATTATACCATGGGCAAAGATCCGGCTTCTGTCCGCTTTTCGAAGAAGGCCGTCCGCCCTGTCCAAGACGATCATCAAAAAAGAGACTGGCGGGAAAGATAACGCATAAATCCCATATTCTCGTCAGAAATGGACGAAAAAAAGACGGTGAAAAAAGTGCCTGAAAAAGACGAAATTTACTAAAACATCAGGCGATTTTTAACCGTTCTGTACGCGGGCAGGGAAATTTCTCAAGCGGAGAATGAGACAAAAAGAGATAGATTAGACAACGAAAGTATAGACATATTTTGGCCGTTGTGGATTCGATTGTCAAAACGGGTCGAAAGACAGAAAATCGATGCCAAATATGAATTTCGGCATATATGGCATTTATTCATTATTTTCTTATCCGATTATGATGATTAATTGACTATTTTCTATCTTAATACGAACTTAATGCTAATTAATGTGTTCTTAATGCAAACTTTACCCTGGTTAAATTTCCTGTGTATCCGCCTTTTCCTCGAAATATGGCATCTGATACACTTTAACCGTCAAAGAAATCAGCAGGTAAAACCTGAAGAGAACTTAGACATTTGAGAGAAATAGAAAAAGGGAGCACAGCAGCCATGAAAGACGATAGACGAATGAAACTTTACCAGCTCAATTCCAACAGCCGAAACCTCCGGGCGAAAATGGTAAAATCCCTCCGCATGATGCGCGATGGAGAATTTGAAAGGGCGAATCAGGTTCTCAGCGAATCCAAGGAGGAATTCGATGAACTCAGAGAAGAAAACCGTTCCATCCAGGACGATTCCTTTGAATCTTCCATGGGATTTACGGAAGTCTTCCACGAGGCGATCGCACAGGCCAATCGGCTTTGTTCCCGCAACTGCTCGGCGATCAAATTCCACGTATACAACTGATCCATCATAATTCACACACGCCGCAGCGCACTTTGCATTTCCAGTCATAATTCGATTTATCTCTGGCAAAGGATCGTGGGTTGAATCGTCAAGCTGTGCCAAAAAGAAATCTGCTGCGAAAAAGAGTCCATGGGCAATGGGCTCTTTTTTCATGCCCGTTTCTTTTGAGAAAACAAAGCGGACCGGATGGGGGGGATAAGAAATACGGGTGCAAAGAGAAATTGAAGAAATAGAAATATGA
>NZ_JBKXLD010000139.1:0-4253 GCF_047010065.1 Allobaculum sp. | reverse complement strand
ATATTGTTGTAGACAAAATCGGTATAGCCGCGAAGGCTCGCAAACAGCAGCGCGTACGCTTCCTCATCGTTCATGTGAATGAGATAGAGAAGCTCGTACAGATTCCAGTCGCGCGTGCTGTTTTTGGCAGGACGGTATAAGGCATTCATCATTTTTCCCTCTTCATACCGACTGCTGCGTTGGGAATTTTATTTTTTGCTTTGAATCTCGTACATCAGGATTCCTGCAGCCACCGACGCGTTCAGCGACTGCACGGCTCCATGCATGGGAATGTGCAGTTTGAAATCGCACTGTCCCTTGACGCTTTTGGACATGCCCTTACCTTCGTTTCCAATGACGAGAACGAGCGGACGATCATACAGACCTTTGCGATAGTCGAGACTGGTCTTGTCAAAGTCGCTGCCCGCTACCCAGAAGCCGTTTTCCTTGAGCTTGATCAGCGCGTTGGAAAGGCTCGAGACACCGGCTACCGGCATCGAATACGCTGCGCCCGCAGACGTCTTTACAGCGGCCGGGGTGAGCCCGGCGCCGCCATGCTTGCACAGGATAACGCCTTTGGCACCAGCCGCATCCGCAGAACGCAGAATAGCACCGACATTGTGCGGATCCTGCACTTCGTCTAAAGCCACAAGCAGCGGCAGACGATCGAGCGCGCTGTCGCTTTCCGGGTTTGGACGGGCCCGGTCGATGAGCTCATCGAGCGTGAGCAGCGGCAGGTCCCTGACTTTAGCGGCAATCCCCTGATGGACGCCATGATCCGTCATGCGGTCCAGTTCCTTTTTCGAAACCGTGCGCAGACGAACGGATCTGGGAAGCGTGTCGAGAATGCGGCGCGTTCTGGCATCGTTCTGGCCGTTCATCAAATAAATTTCCGCGATAGTCTCCGGCTCGTTTTTCAGCGTTTCAAAGACATTTTTTCCATAGACGATCATAGAGATTCACCAAGTAGACGATCATAGAGATTCACCAAGTTTCATACAGATCGAAAGCAGTTCGTTCATGCGCTCTTCATGATGGTAAAGATACAGATAGCCAAAGAGCGCCTCCAGACCGGTGGCCTTGAGATACGTTTTCAGATCCGCACTTTTCGATGGCGATTTGACGTGCGCGTTGCGTCCGCGGCGGACGATTTCCCGTTCGTCTTCGTTAAGCAGATCTTCTTCCAGAAGCCGATCGAGAACCGTGGCCTGCCCCGTGGCCGAATTGTATTTGGCCGACTGTTTCTGCAGAACATCGGCTTTGCGCAGTCCCTTGTTCAAAAGCGTTTTTCGTACTTCCAGCGAATAGATGGCATCGCCCATCCAGGCCAGAGTTACGGGATTTTCGGATACGATTTCCATTAAACCAGTCCCTGTTCCATCAGCTTCGCCCGGCACGCATCAGCGGCGGCGAAGTCTTTTTCCTTTACAGCTGCTTTCCAGGCGCGATACAGATCCTTCTGTTCATCCGTTGCGTGATGCAGATCCAGATCGAGTCCCAGTACATAAAGCATACCGGCAATGGAGGCGTAAAGCGCATTCAGACGCTTGTAATCCAGTTCCCGCTTGCGCAGCGCACCGTTGAGTTCCTTGATGGCTGCCTGAAGCGCGGAAATAGCGTTCGGGGTGTTCAGATCATCGGCCATGGCGTCCATGAAGGCGTTCCAGCTGGCTTCATCTTTTTCAGCATTCGGATCAAAAGCGTCTGCCAGATCGAGCTGAAAAAGAGCCTGCGCTGCAGGTTTCCGGATTTTTGCGATTTCTCTGGCGGAAGACTCCAGTGCTTCCTTCGAAATCGTCAGCGGTGCGCGGTAATGCGTGCTGATGAGCATCAGACGGCAGACCGGACCGGAATACTGATCGATCAGATCCTTGGCCAGCAGGACGTTGCCTAAAGACTTGGACATCTTGTTGATCTCATGGTTTTCATCGGCGATGTTGATCATGCCGTTATGAACCCACGTATTGGCCAGAGACGTATCCCAGCTCATGCGGGCCTGCGCCACTTCGTTTTCGTGATGCGGGAACTTCAGGTCGTTTCCGCCGCCGTGAATGTCGATCAGCGGACGGCCAAAGACATCGTTGATCATTACAACGCATTCGGTATGCCAGCCGGGACGGCCTTTTCCCCAGGGAGAATCCCACTGAATGCCTTTATCGGTCTTTTTCCAGAGCGTAAAGTCGAGCGGGTTTTCTTTTTTTGTATTTTCGTCAATGCGGGCGCCGACCATCAGATCTTCTAGGCGCTGATGGGAAATTTCTCCATAGTGCGTATCGGAGCCGACACGGAAGTAGACATCGCCGTCCACCGCGTATGCTGCCCCGTTTTCGACGAGCTTTTCGATAAAGGCGATAATTTTATCCATCGTCTCGGTTACGCGCGGAGTATAATCCGGCGTCTGGGCGCCAAGATCATGGCGAACGTGTTCAAATTCCTCAATATAGCGATCGGTAATCACTTTTTCCGTAGTGTTTTCTTCAATCGCCTTGGCAATGATCTTGTCATCGACATCGGTGTAGTTGCTTGCCATGGTGACGTCATAGCCAAGTGCCTTGAAGGTTTTGTAAAGCGTATCAAAAACGACGACAGGTCTGGCATTTCCGATATGCGGATCGTTATAGACCGTCGGACCGCAGACATACATCGAAACCTTGCCGTCTTCCATCGGCTTGAATTCTTCGATTTTCTGCGAATAGGTGTTATAGAGCTTCATCCTTATTCCTGCTGCTTTCCATAAAGGACAGACGCCTTCCCGAGTTCGAACAGATATCCGATTCAGATCTCCGGTTCATTTGGGAAACAGGGCGCGTCTGTGCAGCTTTTCCTTTCGTCTGTTTTCAGCATTTTGCCCCATGAGGAGCCGGTTTCAATCAAAAAAGACGCAAACGGATTGAATTGCTGAACAGCCAGTCCTGTTCTGCACTTTGCGTTTTTTCCATTGAAAAAAGGAAGCTTTCACTTCCTTCGATATTCTATCAGATTTTCAACCGCCTGTTTTTCAGGCAGCGGAGCGGCCAAGGAGTTTCAGAATTTCTTCTTCGTTTGGTGTTCCTTTTAAATTCTCCAGGGCCAGTTTTGCCCACTTCTCCGTATTGGGCTTGTCCTTGTTATAGGAGTACTGCAGAGCGATCAGATACTGGAACGTACCTGCGTTCACTTTCAGGTTTTCCGGAATGTTTCCGGAAGAATCTTCGAGCTTTTTCAGTCTCTCCTTCAGTTCATCAATATATTTCGCTTCTTTCTTGAGAAGAATCGAATACTGAATTTCCAGCGGGTGGAGCTGCTGGGGCGTACCGTACGTTTTCACCAGGTCCATCATGCGGGCAGCTTTTTTGATTTTTCCCTGCGCCAGATAAATATAGAAGCCCTGTTCGCCTAACTGGGCTTTCTGACGACGGTTCAGACGCATGTTTTCCATGAACTGAATCTGATCGTCAATTTTCGCCTTATCCTGTCGGGCTTCAATCATCGTCAGACGGATGGCTTCGCGTTCAAAGGCGGAAAAGGAAACCTTAGCCAGCAGCGAATCCAGATGCGTCTGGAATTTCGCGTAGTTCTGGGTATCGATATCGTTCATCAGCTTCTGGTAATAGTAACGCTTTACCAGAGGCGGGATCAGAACAACCAGCGCGATAAAAACCGCAAAATAAAGAAGATAAATCCATCCCTGCATAGCTAGTTATTCCCTCCGGTCTTCCCCTCAAACTGGGTGAGATATTCCTTTTCTGAAGAACGGTCCTCGCTGGGATTCTGCGCGAGGCGTTCTGCCTTTTCCCGTTTGGCGTTTTCAATAAACATGTTGATGAACATTTCATCCACACCGTCTTTTCTCATGCTTTCGACATAGGCCGCCGTCAGATCGTCGACCTCTTCTGCCAGCCGGCTGTACTCGCTGTCAACCAGGCGTTCTCGAATTGCCATATTACAAATCCTTTCTCTTAAACAATTACTTTCAATTTACCTGCTTCTGAGTGCTTTCACAACAGAAACCGGATGTAGAGCGTGCTTCGAAGGCAGAAACTTCAAACGCTTTCCCGCAAATTCCCAGCTGGATCGACTGGATCTTTGATTTCTCTCTCCGTCATTTTTACGACAGAAAAGTTTCTGCAAATATTCCTGAAGAAAAATTTGAAAATTCATCCCTTTCTGGCGATTTCCTGTACTCGATTCTTTTTCTTTTCTCCTTTTTTCCCGGGCGCTTTCCAATTCTCCAGATCGGAAGTCGGCTGAATCCGCCCGTTCGGCGCCGTCCCCTTCTCTGCGTATACCGGTAC
>NZ_JBKXLD010000138.1:0-4271 GCF_047010065.1 Allobaculum sp. | reverse complement strand
TCATTGAAGAAGCCGACGTAGAACCAATCGACCGCATTTCCTTTGACGGTTTCGAAGTGAACGATGAAGGCGTTGCGCTCACCTTTACCGTACCTGTAGCTCCAGAAGCCAAACTCGGTCAGTGGAAAAACCTCGGCATTAAAAAGGACGAAGTGACCGTTACCGACGAAGACGTAGAAAACGCCATTAAGGACCGTCAGAAAAAAGCCGCAGAAAGCGAACTCGTTGAAGACGGTGCCATTGAAGAAGGCGACGATGTTGCCGTAACCGTTAAAGACGGCGACTCCGAAGTGAAAAAACAGCTCGTCATCGGTGCCGGCGCAGACAAAACCGTTGAAGACGCTCTGCTTGGCATGAAGACCGGTGAAGAAAAAGACGTAGAAAACACCGATGCAGAAGGAAACGTAACGACGCTCCATCTGACTGTCGGCGACGTATTCCGCGACAAGCTTCCGTTGGTGAACGATGAATTCGCCAAAGCGCAGGAAGATCTGGACAAGCCGGAAACCGTTGACGCGATGAAAGAAACTCTGCGCACACGCATGCAGGAAGCACGTGAAAACGCAGCGGAAGAAAAATTCATCGGCGAACTGCTCAAAGCCGTTGGCGAAAAAGCCGATGTAGAAATTCCGGAATCCATGATCCGCAATGAAACCAACTACCAGATCAACCGTCTGGCCAGCCAGTTCGGCAATATGGACAACTTCATGAACTTCCTCTCGCAGGCAGGCATTGAACCGTCCGCTCTTGCCGGCCAGTTCTACGAAGAGTCCAGAATGCGCGTTCTGAACACGCTCGTTCTTGACGCGATCGCCCGTGAAGCCGGTCTGGAAGTAACCGATGAGGAAGTTGATGCCGAAATCGAAGACTTCGCAAAAGCCAACAACGCGAAGGTGGAAGACATCCTCAAAAACGTAAACCGTGAAGAAGTAAAACATTCTCTTCTGCACGACAAGGCAGTTGAAGCTCTCGAAGCCGCACAGGGCGAAGAAGCAGCAGCTGAATAACAGGCATTTATTTAAGATAAAAAAAGACGCTTGTGCGTCTTTTTTGCCCATATATGGGCCGTAACAGACAGGAGGTATACTTGAATGAATTCCAAGACATATCCCATTATCTGCACTCGCGGCGTAGTTGTATTCCCTGGCCAGGAAATCGTCATTGACGTCGGCCGGGAATCCAGCATCCGCGCGATTGATAACGCACAGGGAAACTACAGCGGCCAGATCTGCATGTTCTCACAGATCAAGAATGATATTGACGCTCCCACCGAAGACGATATCCACAAAGTGGGTACCCTCTGCTGGATCCGTCATGCTCGTCGTTTCGACCGTTTCGTCCGCGTGAAATTTCAGGGTATTGAACGGGTAAAGCTTGAAAGCTTTGAAGAAGGCGCCTTGTCTGATCTTTGCGAAGTCGAAGTTCTCGAATCCGAAAGAGCAGATGAAACGGAAGAAACCGTTCTGATGCGGATGATTAAAGAGTCCCTGGAAGGGATGAAAACAGGCGAAAAGTTCATGTCCAAAGAACTCCTGCTCGACCTTTCCAAAGGAATCACGCCGGAAAATCTGACCAACAAGGCGGCCCAGATTTTCCCGCTTTCCATCGAACGGAAACAGAAGTATCTCGAAACAACCAGCATTAACGCCAGACTGTACATGCTTAAAGAAGACATTGAGCAGGAAAAGTATCTGGCGGAAGTAGAAAAAATGATCAACGAAACCGTCAAGGAACGTATTGATCAGAACCAGAAGGACTTCTTCCTTCGCGAGAAAATCGCGGCGATGCAGGAACAGCTTTCCGACGGACCGTCCATCGGCAAGGAAGGCCAGGAAATCCGCAAGCGCCTGGAAGACAATCCGTATCCGGAAAACATTCGCAAGAAAGTTCTCGAAGAACTCGACCGCTACGAAACGCTGCCGGCAGCCAGCGGCGAGACCGGCATCATCAAGACGTACATTGACTGGCTCATGAATCTGCCCTGGTGGCAGACGACCACGGACAACGAAGACCTCGATCAGGTCGAAGCGGTCCTGGAAGAAGACCATTACGGTCTGGAAAAAGTCAAGGAACGTATTCTGGAGTATCTCGCCGTGAAGCAGAACACCCAGTCTCTGAAAGCGCCGATCCTCTGCCTCGCAGGCCCTCCTGGAGTCGGAAAGACGTCTCTGGCCAAATCGATTGCCCGCGCGCTGGGCCGTCATTTCGTCAAGATGTCCCTTGGCGGCGTGCGCGATGAAGCGGAAATCCGCGGTCATCGCCGTACGTACATCGGTGCGCTTCCTGGCCGTGTCATTGAAGGCATGAAAAAAGCCGAAGTCATCAACCCGGTTTTCCTGATTGATGAAATCGACAAGATGGCTTCCGACTACAAAGGCGACCCGTCTTCGGCCATGCTGGAAGTACTGGACCCCGAACAGAACGCGCTGTTCTCCGATCACTACATCGAAGAGCCGTACGACCTGTCCAAAGTTCTCTTTATCGCTACCGCAAACTACCTCGAAAACATCCCGGCCGCTCTGAAAGACCGTCTGGAAATCATTGAGATTTCGTCCTATACCGATGTGGAAAAAATCCAGATCGCCAAGCGTCATCTCGTGCCCAGACAGCTCGAAGAAAACGGTCTGAAACCGGAACAGTTCGAAATCAGCGATGCCATGATCCTCTATCTGATTCGCTACTACACAAGAGAAGCCGGCGTTCGTCAGCTCGAACGTACCCTCGGCTCTCTGGCCCGCAAAGCCGTCCTCGGCATTCTGCGCAAGAAATTCGACAAGGTTGTGATCGACAAGGATCTCATCCACGAATGGCTTGGCAATGAGAAAGTCGACTATGGCAAGCGCGAAGAGGAAGATCAGGTCGGCACCGTTACCGGACTGGCCTACACGTCCTTTGGCGGCGACATCCTTCAGATTGAAGCCAATAAGTTCGAAGGCAAGGGAAACCTGATCCTGACCGGACAGCTTGGCGATGTCATGAAGGAATCCGCGTCCATCGCGCTCGACTACGTGCGTGCCAATGCCGATCGCTACGGCATAGACGGAGAACTGTTCGCCAAAAACGACATTCATCTGCACGTACCGGAAGGCGCCGTACCAAAAGACGGACCTTCGGCTGGCGTAACGATGACGACTGCTCTGACCTCGCTGATGACCGGCATCCCGGTGAAATCCAATCTGGCGATGACCGGTGAAGTGACCCTGCGCGGACACGTTCTGCCGATCGGCGGACTGAAAGAGAAATCCCTGGCCGCCTACCGCAGCGGAATTACCAGCATCCTCATTCCAAAAATGAATGAAAAGGATCTGGAAGACATTCCGGAAGAAGTGCGTAAAGCCGTAACCTTCACGCCGGTAGCTACCGTAGATGAAGTTCTCGCCAACGCGCTCACCAAACCGCTCAAGGCGAAAAAGAAAACGCGTACCCGAAAAGCCAAGACGAATCCAGAAACCGCAGCACTTCCTGCTGCAGCTGCAGGACAGCCTGCAGTTCAGGCAGGTGACGCAGCTTGAAACAGCTGAACAGCTCCTTTCTCGTCTCCGCTTCCGGCAAGGACAACTGGCCGGACAGCGATCTGCCGGAAATCGTCGTTGTCGGCCGTTCTAACGTCGGCAAGAGCAGTTTCATTAACGCGCTTACTGGTCGCAAGAAGCTGGCGTACGTCGGTTCCACCCCCGGCAAAACTCAGCTGATCAACTTCTTTGATATTGACGGACAGTGGGCGCTGGTCGATGTCCCAGGCTATGGCTATGCGAAGCTCTCACAGGCCCAGCTGCGCCAGATGGGCAGGATGATGGACGATTACTTCGGAGAACGCAAACAGATCGCCGGCGTTGTCTGCCTGGTCGATGCCCGTCATGCGCCTAGCGCAGACGATCTGGACATGATCGACTACTTTAAGCAGACCGGCCGCAGGATCATTATCGGGGCTACCAAAATCGATAAGGTCCCTAAGACAAAACGACAGGCCGCTCTGAAAGTCATCTCGCGCGATCTGCAGATTCCGATGAAATCCATCTATCCGATCTCTTCGGTAGAAAAGAGCGGATTTGACGAGATTTATCAGGCGATCCTCGGCCTGCTTGGCCAGAAGGCAGAAGTAGCCGGCGAAAACGCCTAGCTTTCCAATCCATGAAACAAGCGAACCGCACGGGAAAATGAAATTCCCTATGCGGTTTTTTTGTGCAGCAAACGATTAGGAACGTTACTTTTTTATAACGTAAGCGTCAAATAAAAGACGGGTATTTTCTCGACCGCCTCCTTGGGATAAT
>NZ_JBKXLD010000137.1:3098-4452 GCF_047010065.1 Allobaculum sp. | reverse complement strand
TGACTGCGGATTCCAGCGTTACGGAAACAAACGGTCTGGCTTCGCCGACGCTGCTCAACGCGGGCACCTTTAACGGCAGCCGCCTGAGCATGGCGTCCAACACGTCTTCGGCAGCCGTTCTGATTCCGGGATCAAAGACAACGCTCGCCAACTGCGCGATTACCATGAACGGACTGGACAGCGATTCCGGCATGGAAGGCGCCTTCGTGGCCCGCACGGACGGACGCTGGGAAAAGGCGCAGGGTCTGACAGAACTGACGCTCAACAGCTGCTCGTTCAGCTACATCGGCCGGGCTGACCATCCCAATGGAGCGGCGTTCGCGGTACGCGACAGCGACTTCGTTCTGAACATGAACGCCTCCATGCAGCTGACCGGATTTACAACGCTGGTGCAGGCGGAACGCTCCAAAGTTACGATCAATGCCGTAACCCAGGTTGTGTACGGCAATATTAACGGCGACGAAAACAGCGAAGTGAACATTACCCTGACCGGCGCATCCGGACTTGGCGGATCAATCAATTCCGATCAGCGCATGAAAACCGCTGTTCTGCACATGGACGCCTCGTCCACGCTCGCTCTGAGCAGCGATATTTATCTCACCGAATTCGTTAACGAAAATCCGGCGGGAACCAACATCATCACCAACGGTTTTCACATTTACGTCAACGGACAGGCGGTCATCTGACCCCTGTCCGTTTTTTCAACCTGCACCGTTCTGGTCTTTGCGTCGGATCTGCTCCATTTCCCAGCGGACCAGAACCTGGACGCGTGAAGATCGTTCCGCCCCTGGGCTTTTCCAGCGCCGCTTCAGATATTCTGTCCGCGTTCATATATCTTTCTCTCATGCTGGCATACTTCCGGTACGCCGGGCGCTTTGCGGACCCGGCCTTTTCCATTGGATCGGCAAAATAAGGCTGTCTGAGCGAAATTCATGTAAGCGGTTAACACTTCGATGTTTGCGTAAGAATTCACAAGCTCACTTTTGGAAATTTCAAAGCATCCCGGCCGGTGATATACTAGAAAAGAACGTACGTAAGTACATGATTAAAGGAGGAAACACTGCATCCATGGCAAAGAAAACTGTCAAAGATCTCGATGTGAACGGTAAGAAAGTCATCGTCCGCGCTGATTTGAACGTACCGCACAAAGGCAGCGAGATCACCAATGACAATCGCGTTAAAGCCGCTATTCCTACACTCAAATATCTCACGGACAACGGCGCGAAGGTCATCCTGATGTCCCACCTCGGCAAAGTAAAAACAGACGAGGACAAAGCGAAAAACGATCTCGGCATCGTCGCTCCGCGTCTGCAGGAACTGCTTCCTGATGTAACTGTAAAATTCTGCCCCGTTA
>NZ_JBKXLD010000137.1:0-3088 GCF_047010065.1 Allobaculum sp. | reverse complement strand
CCGTTACACGCGGCGAAGAACTAGAAGCAATGGTTGACGCCCTCAAACCAGGCGAAATTCTGCTCATGCAGAACACTCGCTACGAAAAAGGCGAAAGCAAGAACGATCCTGAGCTCGGCAAATACTGGGCTGGTCTTGCAGACATGTTCGTAGAAGACGCGTTCGGTTCTGTACACCGCGCACACGCTTCGACCGTCGGCATTCCTTCCAACCTGCCGGATAATGCACTCGGCTTCCTGGTGGAAAAAGAAGTAGACATGCTGGGCAAGGCTGTAGACGATCCTGTTCATCCATTCGTAGCCATTCTTGGCGGTGCAAAAGTATCCGACAAGATCGCAGTTATCGAAAACATGCTCGACAAAGCCGACAAAGTTATCGTTGGCGGCGGCATGGCCTACACCTTCGAAAAAGCACTCGGCCACAATGTCGGCAACTCCCTGCTTGAAGAAGACAAAATTGATCTTGCAAAACAGATTCTGAAAAAAGGCGAAGGCAAGCTGGTTCTCCCTGTAGATACCGTAATTGCGGACGCATTCTCCAATGATGCCAACACCCAGATCGTCGGCGAAGACATTCCTGATGGATGGATGGGCCTCGATATCGGACCAAAATCCATCGAACTCTTCAAGAAAACCCTTGAAGGCGCGAAGACCGTTGTATGGAACGGACCGATGGGCGTATTCGAAATGCCAAAATTCGCAAACGGCACACTCAAAGTCTGCGAAGCCATTTCGGAACTGCCAGGCGCTACAACCGTAATCGGCGGCGGCGACTCTGCAGCAGCAGCTATCCAGCTCGGATTCGAAGACAAGTTCAGCCACATCTCCACAGGCGGCGGTGCTTCTCTTGAATACATGGAAGGCAAAACGCTCCCAGGCATTGCGATCATCGCAGAAAAAGACTAGTGAGAGACTGAGGATTGAATCATGAGAGACCAGATTATTGTTGGAAACTGGAAAATGAATAAGAACAACGCAGAAACCAAAGCGTTCTTTGAAGAAGTTGACGCGAAAGCCGTCAGCGACAAAGGACTCTACGGCGTAGGCGTTCCATTCACGGACCTGAAAACCGCACTCGATGAAGCGAAAAACCTCATCGTAGCCGCTGAAAACGTACACTTCGAAGATGCCGGCGCTTTCACTGGCGAAGTATCCGTTCCCATGCTCGAAGAACTCGGCGTGAAATACTGCATCATCGGTCATTCCGAGCGTCGTCAGATGTTTGGCGATACCAACGAAACCGTAAACAAGAAAGCCAAAAAGCTTCTTGCGGCAGGCATCACTCCAATTCTCTGCATCGGTGAAACAGAAGAAGAATACGACAACGGCAAAACCAAAGATGTCATCACGGAAGAACTCCAGGGTTCCCTGAAAGACATCCCGGCTGAAGAATATGCCAATATCGTTCTTGCCTATGAACCAATCTGGGCAATCGGCACCGGCAAATCCGCTTCGGTTGAAATCGCGGAAAACTGCTGCAAACTCGTTCGCGACGTCGTTCGTGAAATCGCAGGCGACAAGGCTGCGGAAGAAGTTCGCATTCAGTACGGCGGAAGCGTTAAGCCCAACAACATCGTTGAATACATGGCTCAGCCCGATATCGACGGTGCTCTGATCGGCGGTGCCTCCCTCAAACCGGATTCCTTCATCGAAATCATCGAAAAAACGAAGTAGTCCAAAATAACAAAGTAATCCCGGAAACAAGCCTGGCCATTGCGGCTGGGCTTTTCTTCTGCCCGCATTTCCAGTGCAGCGTCCGGAGAAAACGGGCGGCCGATAGCCAGCGTCCATTTCGAAACATTTTTTTCGGGAAGAGGGAGCGCTTTCTAGGCACAAAGCAGGAGTGTACGTGCCCCTTTTACGATTCGCGGACGATCTAAAAAAAGTGCGCTACAATATTAACAGTTCATAAGCAAACGGACATTACAAAGCCAGTTCATTAAAACGAGAATGAAATAATACAACTCGAGTAAAGAAAAGAGCCTGTCCTGATTTGCTAAAATGTGTCCTGAATCGCAAGAAAAAACACAATACGGACAAATGGGTCGCCGAACTTGTCGGTATGAGCACACAATGGCGTAGAAAGCGAGGAATCTTTCTGCTTAACATAACCAAAAGAGACTTTATAAAGCTGATTGAAAGACTTCTGATGCGTGTTCGCCAGGAGAACATCGATTCGTTCGAGATCTCTCAGGAAGCCAGACGAATTTATCAGGAAGCCATGCCCAGCGTCGGCGGATCGATCGACCGGTTCATCCTGTACGGCTACACCGTATTTCTGGAAAAACGGGAAGAGTGCGACGGTCTGGCGAGCGTGGAGGAACACATGGATCTTTCGTTTGTCATCCCGCGGCGCTCCCTTCTTCTGTTTCTCGAACAGGTGGCTATTTTGCAAAATGCGACGCCCGAAGAGGCAAAACGCAATGCCGAAGCCGTAGTCACCTGGTTCGAAAAATGGCAATTCAAGTTTCCAAACTCATTTGTATAAAAAGTCAGCTAAACTTTCCGTGAAGTGAAAAAGTAATTTCCACTTTTTCGCACCAGATATGGAATTTGCTTTTTCACTTCCCAGACATTTTTCCAAAGGTGGAGGTATAGATAAAAGGTGGAGGTATAGATAATGGAAAAGGAAAGCAAAATCATTGTTGGCTTTAAGACCGTCGTTTTGGGGCTGTGCCTTTATATTATTGAACTGCTGTCTTTACCTGTTTTCGGTATACTTCAAAAAATGCAGACAAACGGCGATGGGTTTTACAGTGATTTTTGGAAGTACGCAGGAGTACAGCCTTACCCCGTAATCTTTATATTGACCGGCATTATGATTGTGCTGGGAATTGCGTTAATAATTCTGGGATACAAGGACAAGAAATAAATCGCTGTTTACAAAATGGCAACAGATGAAAAATGCTGTTCCTGTATCCATCGTGAAGCGAAAAAGGAAATTCCATATCTTAAGCGTTTTTTGATCCACGAGAATTTTGTCTTGCAAGAGTCGATATTTATTTTGAGTATCGGCTTTTTTATGTGGAAAATCGAGAGTGTAAGGTCTTTTGTGTAAATTCCATCAAGACATCAGACTGATACAACCA
>NZ_JBKXLD010000136.1:0-4490 GCF_047010065.1 Allobaculum sp. | reverse complement strand
GATCGCGTTAGATCGTTATGCTGGAAGACTGATGTTTGTTTTTGGAAGATCCATTTGATAAACTTTAAAAGTACGGTGACGATAGCGGATGGGATACGCCCATTTACATCCCGAACATGGAAGCTAAGCCATCTTGCGCTGACAATAGCCGCAAGGCAAAGATAAGTAGTCGCCGAACAAAATGAAATCCCCGAAGGATAAAGGAGAAATCCTATATCTTTCGGGGATTTTTTCATAGTCTGCGTTCTGGAAGTGAGAAATCCGGGATCTGATCCGGTCGCTGCCGTCCGCCCGGACAGCAGGTAGAACTGGTCCAGAAGCGGTGTAAAGATTCAGTTCTGAGCGGAACGCTGTTCAAAATTTTTTCAAACAAACTGAAATTGGATTGCGGATTTCACAAAAATTGAAATCTTTGGGATTTCGTAAATACGTTAAGATGATGGATGAAAGCGGAAAAGAATAGACGTTTCGTCTTTTAATCGGGCAAATTCAAAAGACAGGCTGCAGCGGGCAGTGCAGCTGGAAAACAACCGTTCTTGACCGCTGATTTTACTGGGAGCATGGATTCCCAATCGGGTTCTGTGCTTTCGGTCGAGAAAGAAAGTGAGGATTTATGAAGAATCACAGCAGAACATCTGCCAGAGCGAAAACGTTTGGCAGAATGGGAAGCCTGTTTTGCGCAGGCAGCATGGCAATGAGTCTGATTGTTCCTGTTCCGGTTCTGGCGAAATCCTGGACACCGGCTCAAACGATCATGAAAAATGCAGCGCTGATGCCGCAGGCAGAAACTCTTACCGAAAAAACAGTGGATGACACGGACGCCTCCATTGCCTATTCCGAAGGCAACGCGAATAACGGCGGATGGACAGCAGGCGGAAGCGGCGATCCGGCTGCAACCGAGCATTATGCCAATCAGGCTGGCGCCAGTCTGACTTTTACGTTTACAGGCCAGAAAGTGGAAATCTACGGTGTAAAAGCCCCCAATCATCGGAAGTTTTCCGTTTCCATTGATGACGGAGAAGCCGTTACCTGCGATGCGTGGGCCGAAAGCCGAACCGGAGCGGATACGCTCCTGTTCAGTTCCGAAGATTCGAATCTTAACCTGGATGAAAAAGAGCATACGCTGAAGCTGACCATTCTGGATGAAGCCAATGCGGCGGCTTCCGGAACGCTTTATGGAATGAGCGTTACTTACTTTAAAGTCTGGTCGAGTGGTGAACCAGAACCGTTCAAGGGCTATACGATCGTCGAAGATATGGACATCACGGAAGATGATGAGCTCTTTAAAGTGAAATACAACGGAAACTGGAAAGGCGGCGGTACAGCTTATCCAGACGCATTTCACGACGGATATGAGCACTATGCCTATGACGGAGACTCCTTTGAAATGAAGTTCATCGGCAATAAAGTCGAAATGTGGGCAACCAAAGCCCCTGGTCATGGCGTTTATACGTTCTCTATTGACGGCGTAGAAGTGGGAACCGCCAGCGCTACGAGCGATACGCGTGTGAATCAGCAGCTGATCTGGGCTTCAGATACGCTTGAAGAAGGCGAACATACGCTGAAAGTGGAACTGAAGGATCAGCCCGATATGGCCATTCAGCTCGATTATCTGAAAGTCTATCATGAGGAACTGACACCGATTTCTGTTTCTCTTCACAGTACAGCGACGACAGCAATTCCAGGAACAGAACTGACACTCGAAAAAGAGTTCCAGCCATGGAATTCGACGGGTACTCTCGTCTGGACGAGCAGCGACCCGACAATTGCCGCAGTGGATGAAAACGGAAAAGTCACCATCGCTGGCAAGGATGTCGTTACAGAAAAGAAAAAGGTAACCATTATGGCAGCACTGAAAGATCATCCGGAAATCAGCGCTTCAATTGTTCTCAATGTCGATCCCGATCTGTCGACGATGAATGCCTATGTCGGCAACGAAAAGCTTCTGGATCTTCCGGAAAACTATTCGAGCCTCTATGCGGGTGAGGGCGATTCATTTAAGGGAACGCTCTGGAAAAATGACACGATCAACTCGAAAGTCAACGTAGCGTCCATGGGCGAAGACCTTCATAACGTAGAACTGAGTTTTTCCGATTTCGTGAATGAAGACGGAGATAAACTGCCGGCATCAGCCATGCATTATGGCTGGCTCGAAACGACTACGGCCAATATTGGACGCGGCAATTCGGGTGCGCCGGTTAAGGAGTTCCCGGATCTGATCGGCAATCCCGGCAAGATTACCATTCCTGCACAGTCGATTCGCTTTGCCTGGATCCAGTTTGGCACGACCGCTTCGACGAAACCGGGTACGTACAAAGGCAAGGTTCGTATCTCCTGCGATGAAGCGTCTTCGCTGAAGGAACTCGACTATACGCTGGAAGTCATTAATGTACAGCAGCCGGATCCGGAACTGACTGGAATTCAGCTCTGGCAGCATCCGTTCTCGGTAGCGGACAACTATCTTGGCTTAGGTGCCAATAACAAGGGATCGATTTGCACAGACAGTCAGAAAGATTTCTATTTCACCCAAGAACATCTGGATCTCATGCGTGATTCCTACGAAGACTATGCGGCCATCGGCGGTCACGATGCGGTAGCCAATATTGTGGATCAGGCCTGGGGCCATCAGTCATTCTATAACGACCTGTCCATGGTGCAGTGGACGAAGAAGTCTGACGGTACCTGGGATTTCGACTATTCCTGGTACGATACCTGGATCAATTTCATGATTGAATGCGGCGTTCTGGATCCAGCCAACGGCATTGGTCAGATCAAGGCCTATTCCATCGTTCCATGGAACAACCAGATTTCGTGGTTTGATGAAGCAACGAGCTCGACCAAATCCCAGACCTTTACGCCGGGAAGCGACGAATGGAAAGAAATCTGGACCGACTTTCTGCAGGACTATCTGCAGCATTCCGAGGAAAAAGGATGGACCGACATCACCTATATTTCCATGGATGAAAGAAGTCTGGATATGCTGGAACCGGCTGTTGAGCTGATCGATTCGATTAAGACCGAAGACGGCAAACAGTTCAAGATTTCTTCCGCACTGAACTACAGTGCTCCGTCCTATTACGATTTCACAGATAAGATTGACGATATTTCCGTCAACCTGGGCAATACATCCAAGGAACAAACGGCTGCGCTGTCCGAGCATCGACGCGAAAAAGGTCTGAACACCACGTTCTATACGTGCACGGGCGACTATCCGTCGAACTTCATGATTTCCGATCCAGGCGACAACTACTGGGATATGTTCTATACCGTTACCCTCAAAACCGACGGTTACATGCGCTGGGCATTCGATAACTACGTCTATGACATGCACGGCGACGCTACTTACCGCTATTGGGAACCGGGAGACGGCTGGTTTATCTATCCGCTTGAGAGAGGTAATACCGATCTGATTCAGGGCAAGAACTATTACAGTACCCCGCGTTATGAAATGCTCAGGCAGGGTATTCGCGACAGTGCGAAAGTTCGCTGGCTGCTCGCAAATGAAGATCTCGACGAGAGTGCAAAAGCCAGCCTGCAGAGCGCCGTTGACAGCATGAGCAAGCCGTCGCAGACGAGCAGCTATGGCTCGGCCGTTGCCTCTTCTCAGGAGGTGAGAATGAGCGTTCATGCACAGACCAAAGCGGTTGCGGATGCAATGCAGGCAGCTGCGCACACGATTGCCCCGGAAGAAATGGAAACGATCCATACGGAACTGCTCGCTCAGCTCACAGATAAAGTCGATCACCTCAAATTTGAGGAAACCGACTACGAAAGCACAGGCTGGACGCAGCTGGCAGAAGAAACAGAAACGGCCAAAGCAATCCTGAATCATCCGGAAAGTCAGGATCAGGTCGACCAGGAAGTCGAAACGCTCCATGCGCTTCTTCTGGCCCTGCGTCTTCTCCCCAATGCGAATCACCTTCCTACAGTACAGAATGACTAAGCTCAGTCTGTTCGAAAAAGGAACGTTCGAAACGGCATCTGAATCTGGATGCCGTACGCTTTAAACCGATTGTGAGGACTCTGGAAAGTAAAACCAGAGTCCTCCTTTTTTATGGAAACCCGATGAGCTGTACAGAAAGCAGACGGAAAATCAATTTTCTGGGGGGCGATCCCAGGAGCATAAGATTTGCGTTCTTTCTTTTTGAGGTGTATAAATGAAAAGCTGTTTGTACGCAAAAAGCGAAATAACAGCCCAATCAGCTAGTCGTGAAATTGTTTTAAAAATTCACAAATAATGCTTGCGTCACTTCGATGCCCGTGTTATTATAGTTGAGCGCTGAGGGAAATCGCTTCTCTCAGTCGTCAAATCACCTTTAGATATCTAAGAAAACAGCTTAAGTGAAAATCTTGAAGAATTTCACGAATAACTGTTGACAGAAATTTCTGACGATGATAGGATAAACAAGCCTTGTGAGAGACATTGATCTTCTCGCAAACAGATGGCTCTTTGAAAACTTTACAGACAGATCAAGAAATTCGAAATACAC
>NZ_JBKXLD010000135.1:0-4655 GCF_047010065.1 Allobaculum sp. | reverse complement strand
CGGAAAAGATAAATCCTGTCTGGACGCAAATGGCGAGTGCAATTTCACCATTCGAAAAAAGACCCGCAGAGCGATGCTGCGGGTTTTCTTTGGCCTGCATGGATTTCCAAACCGAGTGCGGCCTGTTTCGAAAACCAAAACCCAGGCCGTGATCCGGTATACTGAATAGTAAGACAGAAAAGGAGGCAGACCCATGCCAGAGCGCAAAGATTATCCGGAAAATTCATTCAGTCCAGAGCGCAAAACGGCAGAGACGGATGCAGCGCTGCCTCAGACGTCGCCAAAGGGTACGACGCGTTCCAGATCGTCTCGACGCGAGCGGATCCGTCCGGACCTTTCCAAAGACGGTCTTCGCAAAGCGGACAAGATTCTGATCGTTCTTTTGCTGGCGTGTGCAGTGCTTCTGCTTTTTCCGCTTCTGAACTATAAAGAAGGCGGCTCATATGCCGTCGTGAAAGTGCGCAGCGAAGAAAAGCTCCGGCTTCCGCTCAGCGAAGACGGCGAATATTCGGTGGAAGGCACCTTAGGCACGGTCCACATTTCCATAAAAAATGGTAAGGCTGCGGTCACGCAGGAAAACTCGCCCCATCATTACTGCTCCCGACAGGGGTATGTAGATTCGCCGGCGGTTCCCATTGTCTGTCTGCCCAACGAGACGATTGTGACGATTGAGGGCAGTGAAGCCCAGGAAGATACGGTGATTCAATGAACCGGACAATTCGTAAAATGACGATTCTTTCGCTGCTGATCGCGGCAGCGATTCTCATGCAGATCGTCGAATCTTTCTTTCCGCTGATTACGATCATTCCCGGCTACAAAATCGGTCTGGCCAATATTGCCGGCCTGTTCGCGCTGTATGCCTATGGACCAAAGGAAATGTGTGCGGTTACCGTACTGCGCATTTTCCTGGCTTCGCTGGCCACTGGTACCCTCTTTTCCGTCAGCTTTCTGCTCTCGGCATGCGGATGTACGCTGTCTCTGATCGGCATGACGCTGGCATACCGTTCGGGCTGGTTTTCCATTTACGGAGTCAGTACGCTGGGTGCGGCCTGTCATACGATCGGACAGGTCATTGCGATTGCCTGGATTTATCAGCAGTTTTTCATGGGCTTGTTTCTGCCGGCCCTGCTTGCGCTTTCCGTGCTCTCCGGACTTTGCATCGCCTGGATTGCCCGGCAGGTGCTCATTCGCATTCGCCTGAATTAAGCACGAATAAGCGCGAATGGGTAAGAAGATCGTTATACAAGACGGGCTCTGGCCAGCGAAACTAAGCCCGTGCAAAACGATGCAAAGTTGAAAATCCGGAAACTGAGAAAGAGAGGCGGCCTCATGGAAGATACTTACTGCGCGATTCTCATGCAGCTTGAACAGGATATGAAAAATGAAATTTCGACGGCTTCCCCGTCCAGAGAAAAGCTTCAGCGAACGATCAGCGCGTTTAAGCCGGAGCAGATCTCGGCACAGACCGCTTTAAAGGCACTCGATCTGGAGCTGCAGATCGAGACCGAAAAGACCGTTCCTTCGCAGGCCAATATTGCCGCGTGCCGTCTGTGGCATGCGGCGATTGAAAACGCCAGAAAGGATTCGGACTGGCGTCTGCTCTTTGCCCGTATGGACTTCGAAAACGCCTTAAATGGACAGGAGCCAGAAAACAAAGGAAGGACACGTATTCTCTTTGATGATCACAGGCGCTTAAGAAAATGGGTCGGCGCTCTTCTCGTACTGCTTACGGTTCTGCTTTTTGGAGTGCTGACAATTGCGCTTCGCTGGTCCTACGGGGCCTGCCTGATCGTTCTGTTCCTGTTCATGAATCTGGCGCTCTGGATTTGCGAAGTGGCCTGGCCCATGATTTTGCGCCGGCGGATTTTACGGGACAGCCGGCAGGCAGCGCAGGGCGCTCTGCGCATTTTTCTGAAGAAAATCGCTCTCAATCGCTGGACGTGGTCTTTGCCCTCGCTTGTCCGCCTGTTTAAGGCGTGGTCGAGCACCCTCTTAAAAAAGGGAAAGAAGCAAGCCGTCTAAACCGATCCGTACAGAAAAATCATAAAAAATCATCGTAAAACGCTCGAGGCCGCTCCCATTTAGGGGCGGTCTTTTGAAAATACAGACATATCTGTTTTTTTGGATTAAAAATCTCTTGTTCAAATAAGAGATAAATTCACAAATTAGGAATTCTTTGTTATGATTGGAGCGGTGATAATCATGAAAAACGCAAACTCTGTTCCAAAGGCGACCCTGCAGAGATATCCGGTATATCTTAAAGCGCTTCGTAAACTTCAGAAAAACGGGGTTTCCAAAATCATGTCGCGCGAGCTGAGCAACTTCGTAGACATTGAACCGACTACGATCCGCCGCGATTTCTCGTTTCTTGGAAACCTGGGAAAACAGGGCTACGGATATGATGTAGACAAACTGATCGAGATTTTCAATCAGGAGCTTGGTGTAGATTTTGATGAAAAAATCATTCTGGTCGGTGCCGGCAACCTTGGCCGTGCCCTGATGAACTATAACAAGTGGGATTATGTCGTCGGCGAAATCGCCTGCGCGTTCGATATCGATCCGGCCAAGACCGGAAACATGTTCGGCATCAATGTATACTCGCTCGATGAGCTGGAAACACGCATCCCCAAAGGATGCCGCATTGCCATCCTGACCATTTCGGAAGATATCCAGGCTACCGTTGACCGTCTGATTGCCAACGGCATAATCGGCATCGTCGATTTTACCCACCAGCATTTTCAGGTTCCGCATCACGTGATGGTCAAAGCCGTTGATGTGGTCAGCTCGATTCAGGAGCTCGTTTTCACGACCAACTCCATGGACAGCGCCTCCACCAAAAACGGAAACAGCTAAGCTGTCTGCACCTGCCTTTTTCTGCGAGAAGGCAGGTGTTTTTGCATCGAAAAGCAAAACGGGAAGACCGCGATTTGGCTGGAACGGCCGGCTTTGTGACGCTCTGTTTCGGCTTTAGCTGGCGCTCATATTGTAATTTACGTCTCGCAATGGTTTAATACCCATAGCTCTTAGCGAGACGTTTTTCTGTGCCTATGGCGCATGAATTAATCCGCCTGAATCAGATCTGCGGATTGGAGCGTTCCTGATGGAGGGACGCTTTTCTCTTTTAAGGAAAGGAGCATTTTAATGCTTGTAAAGAAACTGAAAGAAAAGATCAGCGAATACGATGGAAAACCCGTGACCCTGCAGGGATGGGTGAGAACCAATCGAAATTCGAAAAATATCAGCTTTATCGAATTCAATGACGGAAGCTGCTTCTCCAATCTTCAGATTGTCTATTCTCCAGAAATGGAAGGCTACGAACAGGCTTCCAAAATCACAACCGGCAGTGCTATTGAAGTAAAAGGTACAGTCCACGCGACACCGGAGGCTAAACAGCCTCTCGAAGTGGCAGCCGATTCCATTACCGTTCTCGGTATGGCGGATCATGACTATCCGCTGCAGAAGAAGAGACACAGCTATGAATTCATGCGCGAAATCCCGCACGTTCGTCCGCGTGCCAACACGTACTACGCGGTATTCCGTCTGCGTTCCGTTCTGTCCATGGCGATTCATACGTTCTTCCAGGACCGCGGCTTTGTTTATGTACAAACGCCAATCATTACGGGAAACGATGCGGAAGGCGCCGGTGAATGCTTTACCGTAACGACCATTGATGATCAGGAGTACGAAAAGGACTTCTTCGGCAAGCACGCCCAGCTGACCGTATCCGGCCAGCTGCACGTTGAGCCGTTTGCGCTGACGTACCGCAACGTATATACGTTCGGTCCGACGTTCCGTGCGGAAAACTCAAACACGACCCGTCATGCGGCTGAGTTCTGGATGATCGAACCGGAACTCGCTTTCGCGGATCTGTCCGATAACATGGACGTGATCGAGGACATGATCAAGTACTGCATCCGCTACGTTCTGGAACATGCACCGGAAGAAATGGCGTTCTTCCAGAAAATGATCGATAAAGACTGCATCAATCGCGTTAAAAAGGTAGCCGACAGCGAATTCCGCCGTATGACGTATACCGAAGCCATCAAGGAACTGGAAAAAGTCAAAGACCGCTTCGACAACAAGAACATTTACTGGGGCATGGATCTTCAGTCCGAGCACGAACGCTACATTTGCGAACAGGTTGTAGGCGGTCCGGTGTTCCTGATCGACTATCCGAAAGAAATCAAAGCGTTCTACATGCGTGAAAACGAAGACGGCAAGACCGTAGCGGCCTGCGACCTTCTCGTTCCGTATGTCGGCGAGCTCGTCGGCGGAAGCCAGCGTGAAGAGCGCTACGATGTTCTGAAAAAGAAAATGGACGATATGGGCATGGAAGAATCCACTCTGCAGTGGTACATGGACTTGCGCCGCTTTGGCGGATGCGTTCATTCCGGATTCGGTCTTGGATTTGACCGCATGCTCATGTACCTCTCCGGCATCCAGAACATCCGCGACGTACAGCCGTATCCGCGTACTCCGCGCAACCTGATTTTCTAAACCTTTATACTCAGCTGTATTCAGCGAATATCATCAGCCGCATCGAGACGAACCCGATGCGGCTGTCTTTTTGTATCGAAAGATTTTTCCAGGGAAATGTAAATCGTAAGCGTCAAATAAAAGACGGGTATTTTCTCGACCGCCTCCTTGGGATAATT
>NZ_JBKXLD010000134.1:0-4827 GCF_047010065.1 Allobaculum sp. | reverse complement strand
ATTTTCATGTTCTGAATGCAGATTCGAATAATTTCTGAAAAGCCCAGCGTCGCAATGGCGAGGTAGTCGCCGCGCAGACGCAGCGTCGGAATGGAAACGACCAGAGCGGCCAGCGTCGAAATGACAAAGCCGATCAGAATGCCCAGCGCCATGCCGCCGTAGTTGGGCATCATTTTCGTAACGATACCGGCAGAATAGGCGCCGATCGCCATGAATCCCGCATGTCCTAAGGAGAACTGTCCGCAGACGCCGACAATCAGATTCAGGGAGACAGCCAGAATAATATTGAAGCAGATCGTAAAGATCGTCGATTCATAGTAGGAGTTGATAACGCCCGCGCCCATCAGAACCCAGACGAGGGTAAAGATGCTCAGTGCAATCACCGTCCAGATCAGGTTGGTTTTTGTCAGAACCTGTTTTGCCATGGATTACACCTTCTCTCTTTCGTTCTTGCCAAACAGACCGGTCGGCTTGATGATCAGCACCAGAATCAGGATGGCATACACGATGGCGTCGCGGTACAGCGAGGAGCCGTAGGCAACGACCAGCGTTTCGGCAACGCCGATAAACAGACCGCCCACAAGCGCGCCCGGAATGGAGCCGATGCCGCCGAATACGGCCGCAACGAACGCTTTCAGACCAGGAACCATACCCATCAGCGGGCTGGCTGCGTTGTAGTACACACCGACCAGCATACCGGCCGCGCCCGCGAGGGCGGAACCGATCAGGAAGGTGAAGGAAATCGTATTGTCGACGGAAATACCCATCAGCTTGGCGGCATTTTCATCGGCGGAAACGGCACGCATCGCACGGCCGATTTTTGTTTTCTGAATGACGAGCGTCAGAAGAATCATCAGTACGATCGTTACGGTAAAGATGACCATCTGAATATAGGAAATACGAACCGGACCGAGCTGCCATGAGGTATCCGGCAGAAGCTTCGGATACGTTCTTGTGGACGTGCCCATGAACATCTGGGTCGTGTATTCAATGACATAGCTGACGCCGATCGCGGTAATCAGCGCGGTAATACGGGGCGCCTTTCGCAGAGGACGATAGGCAATGCGTTCGATGAGTACACCGAGAATTCCGCAGACGATCATGCACACGATCAGGGCCGGCAGAAATCTCATGCCCATGTAGGTAGTTACGAAAAAGGCTGTGTAGGCACCGATCATATAGATGTCGCCGTGTGCAAAGTTGATCAGTTTGATGATTCCGTACACCATCGTATAGCCGAGGGCGACCAGCGCGTAAATACTGCCAAGCGACAGTCCGTTGATCACCTGCTGCAGAAACACTTCCATATGGAGTTCTCCTTTCTTTTGAAAAAAGCAGGGGATCAGACCCCTGCTTTCTGAATGGATTCAGGTTTTCAGCTTATTCTACGCTTACTTCCTTGACGTTGGACTGAACACCGTCAACGAGTTCAACAACGAGAACGGATTTTGCTGGAGTGTGGTTTGTCTCATCAAATGTGAAGGATCCAGTGATACCGGAGAAGTCTGCTTTCTTGATGGCTTCGTTCAGTTCTGCACCCGTCGCACCGGACGTTTCGAGACTGGAGAGGAGCAGGTTGGTTGCATCATAGGCAAGCGCCGCAAACATGCTTGGTTCTTCGCCGTATGCTGCTTTGTAGTCTTCGATGAACTTGGACAGTTCTTCGCTTGGATCAATCGCTGTGTAGGCGGTTGTGTAATAAATATTGTTGGCGTAGTCGTTGCCGATCTGCTGGATGAAGTCAGCGGAGTCAAATCCGTCTGCACCGATGATCGGTTTTTCAATGCCGGCTGCCTTGGCTGCCTTTACGATCTGGGCTGCTTCGTTATAGTAGCCGCCAACGTAAATAACATCGAAGTCGAGGTCTTTGATTTTGGTAATGAAGCTTGCAAAATCCTTGTCGCCGGACTGGTATTCGGAACGGTCGAGAACTTCGCCGCCGAGGCTTTCGAATTCTTCGGTGAAGGCTTCGGCCAGGCCGGAACCGTAGTCGGATACTTCGTTCAGGACAACGGCTTTTTTCGCGTCAAGATCGTTGTAGGCATATTCCGCCATGCCTTTGCCCTGATAGCTGTCTTCAAAGCAGACACGCCACGCATATTCATATGGTGTACCATCTGCCTTGAGCATGGCGTTTACCTGCGTTGCGGAAGGAGAAATTACAGGAACCTGCTTCGATGTCGCAAATTCATACGTAGCGATGGAGCTTGCGGAAGTCGCAGGTCCGACAACGCCGACAACACCGTCCTGTTCGATCAGTTTCGTAATTGCAGCAACCGATTCAGCCGGTTCGCCCTTGTCATCAAATTCAACCGTTTCTACGGTGAAGGGCTTGTCTTCACGGGCGTTGAACTGCTGTACAGCGATTTTCGCACCGTTAATTTCTTTTGTGCCGTAGTCAGCGACCTGACCGGTCAGCTCGAAGTTGAGACCGATTTTAACGGTATCGCCAGCTTTGGCGGAAGAGCCTGCAGCAGAATCTGCGGTACTGCTGCCAGTTGCAGGAGTGCTTGAGCAGCCAGCGAGCATGGATGTGCAGAGTAATGTGGCTCCGGCTGCTTTCCAGAAGTGTTTTGTCATTTTGTTCCTCTTTCTAAAAAGATAGCTTAAATATTAAACGCAAAACCGATAATCTCAACATATCTTCCCGTGCCCTTCCCTTATTTCTGCGTTTTTGTGTGCTTTGTACGTTTTTTTCATGAAAATAATTGAAAATGAAATGAAAACTTCTTGCTTTGGTGTACACGTTTCATTCACATTTGACCCGATTTGGATCGAAAACGCCCGAGTCACCCGTACAATCGTTCTCCCTGCCGTCAAAAAGCACACTTTTCTTCCCGATCCGATCCTTTCCGAAAACCGTCGTTTCCTTTCCACAAGCAGACGCATTCCGACAAAACCCGCCCGATCGAGCCAAAATTTCGATCGGACGGGTTTTATTCTCTGGTTTTTGCGATCTGCGAACCGTTTCTGTGAGTACCTTACGGGGTGCGGATCGCATTCCAAAGTCAGCGCGACGAGAAAAACTCATCAAACCGGAAGCGGAAAGGCGGCATGCCCAGCGTACTGATAATGGCTTCGCCAATCTGCAGCCGGGTGATATCCACGTCTTCAACGACCGTCGTTTCCCGAATCTGCTCGACCAGTCCTCTTGACGTGATATTGGACAGGAAGCTTGCCGAACGCAGATTCATTCCATAAAGATCCTTGATGTAGCCGCGGGAATTGGAATCGTTGACCCGAAAAGCGAACGTTGTCGCGAAACCGGAAAGAATGCTTCGCGCCAGGTTTTCGCCATACGCTGCCGAAATCTGATCCACGTTCTGAATTCCGATCGCGAACTTGGCGCCCAGGCTTCTTCCAAAATTGACGCCGTCGTCAATGTGTTCGAGATGCGGAAGCAGCCGGAATTCATCGAGCATGAAATAAACGTTTCCTTCGTTGCTCTTGCGGCAGAGCGCTTCCTTGATTGCCAGATCGACCAGCAGCTTATAAATCGGTGTAAGCAGATTGCCGATGCCCGTGTCATATTCGATGAAAATGACACGGCCGCCTTTCTGGCGAACCAGTTCCCGCATGGAGAGCGTTCCCTTCTGCTTAAAATTGCCGATCAGAATTTCCCGCACTGCCTGCTGCAGTTCCGAGACGACGCCCATTGTCTGTCCGGACTTCGGATCATCAATATACGTACTCATCGACTTCAGATCCGGATAGGAAAGAAGAATTTTCTTCATGGCTTCCGGAGAGAACGTATCCAGCATGGAACGGAGCGCCTTGTTATTGTGATGCGCCGCCATTTTCTCGGAGCGGATCATGTGCAGCATCAGCGCCGCAAACAGGTCTTTCGCCGCATTTGGGAAAAACGGCTGCGAGCTGTTGTGAATCTTGTCATAAAAAAGCGTACCGGCAATTTCGTAGACGTTTTCTTCGACGCGGTCATCGATCATGACTTCGTTAAAGACGTTCCAGCAGTCAAAACCAGCGCCGCCGGTAGCCCGGGCATCGTTGCTGATGACGACATCGCCCGGACAGTAAAACTCATCGTGATAGTCGCCTTTGGTATCAAAAATGATCAGCACATCCTGTCCGGTCAGTCCGGCACGGACATTGCGGATCAGGTGATTGAAGCAGTTGGATTTGCCGCTTCCAATTCCGCCAAGCAGAAGCAGATGGCGTGACAGCATCTGCTCACCCGGACAGAGCAGTACACTGTTCCCGGTTCGAAGCGTTCCGGGAAGGCCGAATTTTGCCGTCTGTTCTACGTAAGTCAGATCATCATGAAGATATTCACCGCTGAGAATCTGTTCGTTGTATTCCATTTTCTTTTCCTTTCTTCCATACATTGAGGCTGAAGCATTGGACTAGCTGGGAGGAATCAGTAGGACATGCCCTTCTGTTCGTCTTCTTCCTCCTCTTTAGAGGAACTCTCCCCGCTGTCTGATGGCAAAGAACCGTCCTCCATGCTGGGCTCATCGGACAGACTCTGATCTTCGGACTGGGCCTGTTCTTCGTTTTCAGATGTTTCTTCTTCCTGATCTGCCGATTCATCCATGTTTACATCATCCGAATGGTTCCGATCTTCCTGTTCGCTCTGGTCTTCACTTTCTTCGGGAGAGTCGTCCATGTTCAATTCGTCGGATTCGACCTGATCCTCCTGTTCCGTCTCGTCTTCACTTTCCTCGGGAGAATCGTCCATGTTCAGTTCATCGGACTCGACCTGATCTTCCTGTTCGCTCTGGTCTTCACTTTCTTCGGGAGAGTCGTCCATGTTCAGTGTAAGTGTCAAACAATCGACGGGTATACGCGAGACTGAATATTAGATACGCT
>NZ_JBKXLD010000133.1:0-4996 GCF_047010065.1 Allobaculum sp. | reverse complement strand
AGACGATCCTGCAGCGGGAGGGGCATATTGTTTTCCCGGGCGGCTTCCAGGTCTTTCGCGTTGGCAGCAAGAATCCGATCGGTACTGGCGATCAGACGATTGGCCGCATCGAGCAGCACCTGGTTTTTTGTATTGGTATCGAGGGTATTCAGCATTCCGGCGGCGCGGTGCGCCTTTTCGCCGAGTTCATTCATCCAGTCTGTCATTCGAGTTCCTCCAGAAGATCATCAAAGCCCAGTCCGGAAACCGGGTTAGCGGCGAAGAACGTGCCAAGCGGTTCTCCGGCCACAAGATGTTCGATAATTCGAAAGTCTTTCGCGTTCGCAATAATCATGTCGCAGCCGATGGCGCCTGCAATCCGTGCCGCGTGAATTTTGGTCGTCATTCCGCCAGTACCTACTCCGCTTGAGGGGCCTTTGGCCAGCTGGCAGATTTCCTCATTCAGTTCGGCTACCTCGTCAATGAAACGGGCGTCTGGATTTCTGGACGGATCGTCGGTATACAGCCCGTCGATATCGGAAAGCAGGACGAGCAGATCGGCTTTAACCAGCGCCGCTACAAGCGCGGAAAGCGAGTCGTTGTCGCCGATTTCAATTTCATCGGTCGCAATCGTATCGTTTTCGTTCACGATCGGAATGACGCCGAGATCAAACAGTTCTTCAAACGTATTTTTTGCGTTAAAGCGGTCTTTTTCATAGCGCATTGTGTGCTTGGTCAGAAGCAGCTGGCCGCAGTTCAGACCGTATTCCGCAAATATTTTCTGATACAGCATCATCAGCCGTGCCTGACCGACAGCGGCACAGGCTTGCTTGCGGGAAACCGAATGCGGCCGCTTGGGCAGACCGAGATACTGGGAGCCGACCATGATGGCTCCCGAAGAAACTAAGACGACATCGTAGCCGGCATTGTGCAAAGAGCAGACCTGCCGGACGAGAACGTCAAGCTTATCAAAATTTAATCGGCCGGTCTCTGGGTAAGTCAGAGAAGAAGAGCCGACTTTCACAACAATTCGTTTCGCGTCTTTTACGCGGGTTCTTAAAGATGACATGCGTTTATTGTATCCAAGTTCTAAGATGAGGCCTGAAATTTTTCAGACTTTTGAAAATTTTGGCGCCTTTTTCTTTCACTGCAGCGAAAAACCGACAGCTGCTCACAGACCGAGGCAAGGATGGACATTAAAACACGAAAAGGATGGTTTCAAGCCGCATGCTTTTATGCCCGCAACAGGACGGGTGCAGTTTTCCTTTAGTCCTTGTCCAATGTCATTAAGTTAAAATCGTAAACCTCGCTGAAGTTCCTGCACCAGAGGAGTAGAGGGATTGTTCTAAGAAGAGGAAGCATGACGAAAAGGATAATTTTTTCGTGTTCAAAAAAATCACCTGATCGTCAATTAGTGTTTTATCAAACTGTTCTACCTATATCTTTGCCTTTTCCTTTTACCTTCGCGGTCGACCAGGGCGAACAGATTCTGTCTTTCGTTCCAGAAGTTTAACAAGCCCTGCTCCGGTATACGCTCCTTCATTCCAGAAGAACGATCGAGTTGCAGCCGTAAGAAAGGTAAAGTCGATTTTTCGTTCAGCCTTCCGTTTCACAGCCCGTTCCAGCTGAAGGCGAATCTTCTTCCTTTTTTCAACGTGATTACGAATTCTCGAATTCATGTTGTAAATGGTCCTCTTGGCGTAGACCTCTCCAATGACCAGTTCTTTCTTCCTGCCATGAATATGTTCCAGGCCCAGCTCTCTTTTGAGGTCTCTGAAACTGATTTCGATCTGCCAGCGCAGCCGGTAGATTTCCTTCAGATCATCCGTGCTGAAGGAATCAGCAGAGAGGTTGGTAAAGAGTGTAATAAAGGACTCTTTTTCCCCGCATTTAACCTTAAATCTGACTGCTCTTCCATGGAGGGGCAGCTCCGTTACACCGTTTGAAAACTCAGGGTGTTTTGGATAAGAAGAAATGTACTTGTATGTATCCCAGTTTTCCTTAACTTTCTTATTGTTCTTGGAAGTTAAAGTTACATCAAACGGAATGTCATACTCTTCGGTTTCCGGTGTGGGATGGGTATGTCAAAAATTTTGTCCTCGATATCTGAAATATCCCGGCTGCCTTTAGGAACTGCCTGTGGTTCGAATGTACCAAGGCGATCACGAGGAATACGCAGATCCAGTTCGCCCTGAGAAGACCTTACCGTCTTCTCAGAATAGCCGTTGCGCCGGTTGTCCGTCGATTTAGGAGCATGCGATCCGCTGGTATAGCCGAGATGCGAGTCAAGTTCTCCCTGGAGCATCTGTTCAAGGACAGGGCCAAAGATTTCCTTGATGAGGTCTGAGGCTTCTTTAAACGTCTTAGGTTTGTATTTCTTAACGATGGTTGAAGCAATCTGTTTCTGAAGGGCTGGTGCAGCTTTAGCTTTACGTGGCATAAGTGGTCTCCTTGTATAAATTTGTCAGGCTCAAGCTGATTGTATCAGCCTGATGCCTTGATGGAATTTACACAAAAGACCTTACACTCTCGCTTCCGATCTCTCCTGCATTGCCTCTTTCTGGGCCTTCTCATAGTCGAAAAGCTTTTTAACGCTTGTATAGACCAGATGGCCATTCTTCTTGCAGAAGCCTGCACGATTTGTATCGAATGCGTTCTGCGCACTCCAGTAGTAGCGGTCCGCCATCTGCAGACGATGCGCACGGCATAAAAGGCGGTACTCCCGCAGATCGAGCAGGAGCACCTGTTCAATAGACTTAAAACCGAAATAGCGAAAACAGTCTACGGCAATCGAGTCCGTCAGCTCTTTCAGGCTTTTGGGACCGGACTGTTCAGAAGGCCGAGTTTCTTCAGCTTTCCTTTGCAGACATTCGCTGTCGATAAAAAATCGATCACTTCCGATCCGAGTTTCTCCAGATCGACTTCGCCTTCTTCGAACCATTCCGTCAGTTCGTCCTTGTTCAGACGCGGGGTCTGCCTGATGTTCAGTGCCATGATTGTGTCGATCAGCACGCGCACATCGCCCATGTTGCGGATGGAAATGACCGCATTGGCCAGACCCATTTCAATCTTTTCGCCGTCAATCGTGCGAACTTTGGTCTTCTCGATTTCATTCAGAAAGGCGATAGACGCCTTGAGCGGATAGAGCGTTCCTCTGACATTAATTTCCATGATTTACGCCCTCTATTCCGTTACTTTTGCAGTATCTTCGAACAGATACTGGACGATATCTTTCTGCTCCTGCGTGAGCGTTACGTAGCCTTTGACGCCCATTCCATTGATTGAGTAGGTCTGCGAAAGCTCCGCAAAATCTTCGGCGCTGGCGGACAGCTCCAGGCTGGTCAGATAGCCCTGATGATAGCGGGCCTTGTACTTGTCGGCATTGTCATCGGTTCCTTTTTCCGAAACGTTCACTTCCCAGATCTCCATCAGTTCTCCGGACTCCATGGCCTCCTCGAGGTCGTCGTGAACTCCGTCACCTTCGGTCACCAGAGAGGTCAGCGAGATCTCTACCTCGCCGGCTCCTGGCACGCGAATCGTTCCGTCTTTGGTTGCGACGCTGTCTGCGTCTTTGGACATGGTGCGGCTGCCTTCTGTCTGGAAAGCGACTGTTTTGGCGGTTTCCTGCGTTCTTTTGGAATAGCGGCGGATCAGATAGAAAATCTTTTTTCCTTTTACGGGTTCCGCGGTTTCCGCGAAACGTTGAAGATCAAAGCTGTTCATTGTTTCTCCTCCTGTAGTGTTTGAATTCGAGGGAAAGAATTCCCTTGTAGAGCGGCTGACTTGTCGTGTAGTCCGGCATGTACTCGAGAGTGCAGGCCGAAAGACACCAGTTGTAGTTGTCGGTTCGATCCAGTGCCCGGGCAATCTGCCGGACAGAAAAAAGCAGGGAATCCACTGTTCCCCGCTGTGTCGGGTCATTGTGCCAGACATCAATCGAAATGGCCGTCTGGCCAAAATATACGCCTTTCATCCTGAAGTCTTCGATCTCATACGTTCCGTTGAGGTAGATGAACGGGTACGGCGTTTCTTCCGGCGGAAGAAAGGAATCGTAGACCATTCCCGGATACGCTTTTCGCAGAGCGACAAGCAGGGCGCCAAACAGTTCCTGTCCTGGATTCATCTGGCAATCTCCTTCTTGAGATCCCGCAGAAACTGCGGCTTCTGGGCATCAAAGGCGGGCTTCACGTACGGCTGCTTCTCCATGAATCTGGTCCCTTTTTCAACGTATTCCGCGTATTCTGTACCCGCACGTACTACAGCTGCCATCCCGTCTTCTTCGATCGATACCGCGATCGACCGGCGCAGCTGTCCATGAGCGCCATGCGGATTTGTCTTTTCAGTAGATACCGGAGCCTTTCGCTGAGCCTTTTCGGTCAGTTCCGCCGCGTTGACGCGAACGATTTTCTGAATTGCTGCAGGATTCGCTTTCGCGATCATTTTCTTCTGCATCTTGCTGAGCCCTGTAATGGATACATTCAGTTTCATCTGGGTACCGCAGAAACGATAAGCGTTTCCTTGGTCCGCAGCTTTCGCCGGTAGTCCGCTTTATATCGACGGCCGTTTACGTCAATGCGGTCGAACGGCTGATCAATGTGATTCTGCAGATGAATGGTCAGGCTTCCCTGCCTAAGGCTTCCGTACACGAGCTTAACCATCTCTGCACGAGTATCCATGACGGACGCATACAGCGACGTTTTTGTCTCCGTTGCTCCGTCATAGTTGCCCGTTTCCGGATTGAATTCGCCCGGATCCAGCCGAACCAGCTCGATTTTCGTGTCGTATCTCATAAGAATCGAAGCCTCCGCACGGGCGCTTCATGGTTTGATTTCCACGCTTGAATGTCGTCCATGAAATCCGCAAAGTCATTTTCCTTAAAGGAAATGCTTTCGCCTTCCACGTTGTGGCTCTGCATTCCTTCAGATCCGATCCGGTTAAAGCGCCGCACAGACGCCTCAACGACGATGTAGTTCATCTCTTTGGGTACGCTGTCCGTTCCAAGCAAAGAGGCCAGGCG
>NZ_JBKXLD010000132.1:0-5083 GCF_047010065.1 Allobaculum sp. | reverse complement strand
ATTCCTGACGGACTTCTTTCAGGCGATCGTTGAAGCTTTCGTCAAATACGAGCTGCACGATGCCGGAGCGGTCGCGCAGGTCGATAAAGTTCATAGCTCCAAAGTTTCTTTTTTTGGAAACCCAGCCGACAAGTTCAACTGGAGTGTTTTCGTTCTCCAGACGAAGCTCGCCGTTGTGATGGCTTCGATTCATATCAGATAACCTCCTTAAAGGGAAAAAACAAAAGGAATTTGAAAATTAAAGGAATTGGAAAAGGGAATATAGACGGCAAAACGGGAAGGGAGGCTGCGATTCAGACTTTCTATACGCATTTCGCAGGCGTTATGCCGTTTTTGGATAAGGAAATGGATTCAGGTCAGGACGGGTAGTGTCAGCTTAGTCCTGATGATCGTGCGCTTCGTGCTCGTCATGGTCATGATCGTGCTCATGATGATGATCGTGACCGTGCTCATCGCCTTCTTCGAACTGACTGTCCATGAAGTCGATCAGCTCATCCGCATTCAGACTGGTCTGTTCGCGGGTCTGCGCGTTCTTAATCGTAACAGTGCGGTTTTTCGCTTCGTCTTCGCCGATCAGCAGCGTGAATTTGGCATGGGCGCGGTCTGCAGCCTTAAACTGCCCTTTGAACGATTTGCCCATGAAGTCCATGTCAGAACGGAATCCGTTGGCGCGCAGTTCGGTCAGAAGTTCAAACGCATAGCTGCGGGCTTCCGGATTGAGAACCATGACGTACGCATCCAGAGGCGGCTTTTCGCCAAGTTTAATGCCTTCCGCTTCCAGCGCGAGCAGAATGCGCTCTTCGCCAAGCGCCCAGCCGATGCCGGACATTTCCGGTCCGCCAAAATAGGGGATCAGGTTGTCGTAGCGGCCGCCGGCAAGAAGCGTAGCCTGGGCACCCATGGAAGGCGATTCGCTGACAATTTCAAAAACAGTATGCGTGTAGTAGTCGAGACCGCGAACCAGAGAAGGATCGACACGATACGGAATGTTCATTACATCGAGCAGATCAGTAACCGTCCTGAAGTATTCGCGGCTTTCCTTGTTGAGGTAGTCAGCCATGGACGGCGCGTTTTTCATGCAGTCCTTGTCGTGATCGACTTTGCAGTCGAGAAGACGGAGCGGATTCTGTTCATAGCGGCGCTTGCAGTCGGAACAGAGATCATCGACATATGGTGCGAAGTATTCTTTTAAAGCGCTTCGATACGCCGAGCGGGATTCGTCATCGCCAAGGGTATTCAGCAGAATGGTAATATGGTCAAGGCCAAGGGAACGCAGAATGGAGTAGGCGAGAACCATCGCTTCTACGTCCGAATACGGGCTCTTCAGACCAAGAGATTCGATACCGAACTGGTTGAAAATACGCAGACGGCCTTTTTGCGGACGTTCATGACGGTGCATCGGGCCGATATAATACAGCTTTACCGGAAGATCCGGCAGAGCGTACATTTTGTTTTCTACAAAGGAACGGACGACTCCTGCGGTTCCTTCCGGACGCAGAGTCAGGGACGTCGAAGAATTGGGAAGAGTAAAGGTGTACATCTCTTTGTTGACCATGTCGCTCGAATCGTTTTCGCGCTTGAAGACATTGGTGTGTTCAAAGATCGGGGTACGAATTTCATCAAAGTTGTAAAGAAGACAGAACTGACGGAATAAAGTTTCGAGCTGCTGCCAGGAGTAGCTTGCTTCTCCGTAAATATCCTGCGTTCCTCTCGGAATTTGGTAACTCATGTTTTCCTCCAGTTGACGGGCAGTTCAGCAGGGGCTGAACCGTACACTAAATCTTACTATATTTATTACGGTCATATAGCCTGAATTGAACAGACTCTGAAAAGGTTTTGCATTTTGTTCATCAAAACGGAAGGCCGTTTCCTTTCCGTCCGAAGATACTTCAAAAAAGCGGCAAGGGAAACGGGGCGAGCCCGGCCTTCCAAAAACTCCTGTTCAGAAAGGGCCTGTCCGCCTGCGGAATACCGAATTGAGGGAATGAAAAGCGAATTTCTTACCGTTCTTGCGTATTCTAAATACAGTTCTGTATTTTGGCGGTTCCAGCTGACAAACAGTCTGCTTTTAAAAACTGACGGAAGGCGGAACGAGCGCACCGTCCTGGACATCGTCAGTCTGTACACCGACAGATTGACAATTCAGAAAACGGCATAACCGTCTGCGCGCCTGTATACGAAAGAGTCAGCAGGCAGGAATCAGCAGACAATAGATAAGAATAGAAACATTATGAGCGGCCGGGTTCCGGCTTTTCATCGAAAAGCAAAAGATAAAAATCCAGAGCACAAGGATGCTGAGCGCCAGAATAACCGGCCTGAAAAGAGGGGATAGGATGAATGGTTCAGCGATTTTTAAACTGACAAGAAGTGCGCGAAAAGATTTTATTCTCGCCGTGATCTATGTTGCCATCGAGACTTTACTTGAAGTCATCACCCCGGTTTTGATGGCCGATATTATCGATATTGGCGTGATGCACCGGGATACGTCCATCTTTGTCAGCCGCGGTTTGGGGATGCTCGCTTGTGCAGCGGGTTCACTTCTTTTTGGTCTGCTCTATGCCAAAGCGGCAGCCCGGGCTGCGGCTACGGTCGCCAGCCAGATTCGACAGGCGCAGTTTGATCAGATCGAAAAGTTTTCGTTTGAAAACATCGACCGCTTTGAATCGTCGGGACTGATTACCCGACTGACGAGCGATGTCATGGTTTTGCAAAATACGATCACCAACGGCATTCGACCGATCGCGCGCGGCCCACTGATGCTCATTCTCGGCATCATCATGTGCTTTATCATCAGCTGGAAACTGTCCATCGTCTATCTGATCGTTTCGCCGATCATGGCTCTGCTGCTGATCTGGATCGTTTCGAAAGTCGCTCCGCAGTACCGGTTCATTCAGAAGACGGTCGATGCGCTCAATGAGGCAGTGGAAGAAAACCTGATTGCCATTCGTCTGGTGAAATCCTTTGTTCGTGCGGATTACGAAACAGACCGTTTCGACCGGGTCAACGAAGATCTGGCGTCTTTAATGCAGAAGACAAACCATCTGGCCTTCTTGAACCTGCCGCTCTTTCAGGCTTCGATGTATATCACGATTCTGGTTTTGCTGGCCATCGGTTCGATGATGATTGTGCAAAGCATGCTGGCTGTCGGTCAGCTGACCGGCATCATGTCCTACGTTCTGCAGATCATGAATGCCTTTATCATGATGTCCAATATCTTCCTGCTGCTGACCCGTTCCGCGGCTTCGATTCATCGCATTGAAGAAGTGCTCGACGAAAAGATTACAATGCACTCGCCCGAAGAGGGAAAGCTGCTTCAGGACGGTTCGATCGATTTTGAAAACGTCAGCTTCAAGTATTCGAAAGAAGGCAGGGAAGACGTTCTGAGCGATGTGACGCTTCATATTCCTTCAGGAAGCCGGGTCGGCATTATCGGAGCTACCGGATCGGCCAAATCGTCTCTGGCCATGCTCATTCCGCGACTGTATGACGTATCGAGCGGCACTCTGAAAGTCGGTCAGGAAAACGTTCATGATCTGGACTTGAAGGCGCTTCGCGAAGATGTTGCCATGGTTCTTCAGAAAAACACGCTCTTTTCCGGAACGGTTCGCGACAACCTGAAATGGGGCAATCCAAACGTCAGCGACGACGAAATTCTGAAAGCGATCGATCAGGCTGGAGCCAGCGAACTGATCGCCCGACTGCCCGGCGGTCTTGATATGGAACTCGGCCAGGCCGGCGTCAACGTGTCCGGCGGTCAGAAGCAGCGTCTGTGCATTGCCCGCGCGCTGCTGAAAAAGCCGAAAATTCTCATTTTTGATGACTCGACTTCGGCAGTGGATACGAAGACGGATGCGCTCATTCGTAAAAATCTTGCCGAGATTCACGGGCTTACGCAGATCATCATTGCACAGCGCGTCTCTTCAATTTCACACTGCGATCAGATCGTGGTCATGGATCAGGGTCGTATTGTACAGACCGGCACCCATGACGAACTTTTGAAAACCAGCCCGATTTACCGGGAAATTTATGAAAGCCAGCAGGGAGGAGGTCAGCCGGATGAACAGTAAATCAAATGCATCCAGACCCAGAAACCGTCGTTCGGTCTTTCGGCGTCTGCTCAACTACATGGGCAATCACCGGCTGACGTTTTTTGCGGTCGGCCTTCTGGTTACCGTTTCCGGTCTGGCCAATCTGGCTGGAACGTATATGATTCGCCCGATCGTCAATACAGCCGGCGAGGGCAATACGAACGGCGTGATCCGGCTTCTGGTGATCATGGGCGTCATTTATCTGACCGGCGTACTCAGTGCGTGGGGCTATACGCAGCTGATGGCCAAAGGCGCCCAGCAGGTCGTCAAGGAAATCCGGCACGATCTGTTTGTCCATATGGAATCTCTGCCGATCCGCGTATTCGATACGATAAAACAGGGCGATCTGATGGCGCGCTTCACTTCGGATGTCGATACAGTCAGCGATGCACTCAACAACTCGTTTGCATCCATGATTCAGAACTTCATTCAGGCATTTGGTACGCTGCTTCTGCTTTTCGTGCTCAACTGGAAACTTTCGCTGATCGTCGCTGTATTCTACCTGTTCATGTTCGCGTACGTTCTTCTCGCCAGCAAGACGAGCCGGAAATACTTCTCTTTCCAGCAGAAATACATCGGCGCGCTGAACGGTTTTGCGCAGGAAGCCATCCACGGTCTTCGCGTCATCAAAGTATTCAATCATGAAGACGCCAGTATGGAGCAGTTTAAGAAATACGATAAGAATCTCTATGCGGCTTCGAAAAAGGCGCTGTCCTATTCGCAGACGATGGTCCCCTTTATCGTTTCTGTTTCCTATATTAATTACGCCATTGTAGCGATTGCCGGCAGCTACATGGTTCTGCAGGGTCAGGCGGACGTCGGTTCGCTGGCCAGCTATCTTGTCTTTGTTCGGCAGGCAGCAGCACCGATTAACCAGTTCGTTTCCCAGGCAACGCTTCTGCTTTCGGCCCTTTCGGGTGCGGAGCGCATCTTTGATTTTATGGACATTGCGCCGGAAGCCGATCAGGGACACGTGACCCTCGCTTACGGAATTC
>NZ_JBKXLD010000131.1:0-5303 GCF_047010065.1 Allobaculum sp. | reverse complement strand
GGCAGTGATCGACGGCTGCGTTGAGCTGTTCTTCTTCGTTTTCTTCGAGCAGCTACATAAAAGGGAGGCAATCGTCCTCGCTGAAAATGCCGTCTTCTTTCCAGCAGCCGGCTTTTTGCATCGCCGCGCTGTTGGCCGTAAGAATGTGCGTACAGGAGCGTTCGATGACAATCGGTATGTCGGCGCTGACGGCGTCGAGATCCGTTCGGGTCGGCATCCGTTTTTCGTTCAGATCTTCCTGATTCCAGCCCATGCCATGGACGATCCGCTCGCTTTTGTCGATCTGTTCCTGAACGAGCGTCTGAATGTCCTTCATGCTTCTCGCGTTCTGGAGCGGCGCGCAGCTGAGTGCCTGTCCGGTCATGATCAGATGAAGGTGCGAATCATGAAATCCCGGATAAATCCAGGCGCCTTTTGCATCCACACACTCATCCGACTCGTTTTGAAGGGTCTCCAGGGTTCCCGTTTTCTCGATTCGCGCATCATTGATCAGCAGCGCCGTATCATCTGGATGCGCGTAAATGTGCGCATTGAACAGTAAAGTTTTCATTTGGCTTCTCCCATTTTCAAAAGAAGAGACTGTCTCTCTTTCCTGAAGGTTTCTGTCGTATTTCGATCGTTCTTTTCGAATTTTATATATAGAAAAGCCGGAATGGGTATCCGGCTTTTTTTTCAGTATGAGTTTTTATCGTGAACTGGGCGAAAAATTACTCTTCGATCGTTACGTACTTGTAAACGAACGGTACGCCAACTGGGTTGTCGACGAGGTTTTTCACTTTCGGGTTCAGCAGATCGGATGCACCGGTCTGGAATACAGGGCCTACAGCCACGTCGTCCATGGCGATCTTTTCTGCTTCTTTCAGCAGTTCCCAGCGCTCTTCAGCCGATGCAGCGCTTGCGGCTTCATCGAGCTTATCGGAATAAGCGGTGTTCGGGTATTTACCGAAGTTGAAGGATCCGCCTGGGAGCAGAACGTTCAGATATGTAGTCGGGTCTGCGTAGTCCGGGCCCCAGCGGGTGAGAACGATGTCAAAGTCGCCGTTCTGCTGGGTTTTCAGACGGGCGTTCTTTTCCTGCTGAATCATTTCGATGTTCAGACCATCGAGTTTTGCGAATTCGGACTGGATGAATTCAGCGGCTGGTTTAGCAGGATCGCTTGGCTCAAACAGGAAACGCAGGCTGATGGTGTCCTTGCCGAGTTCCTTTTTCGCCTGATCAAACAGTTTCTGCGCTTCTGCAAGGTTGTCTTCGTAATCGCCGGCGAAGTAGGCTTCAGCGGTTTCACGATAGTCCTTGCCGTCTGGTCCGTTGGCCAGTGCTTTGGTTACAAAACCTTCAGCTGGGATGGATCCGTCTTTGAGGATTTCATCGGTCAGGTTGGTTTTGTCGACAACGAGAGTCAGCGCCTTGCGCAGGTTTTCGTTGGCGAGATCTTCGTTTTCAAAGTTGTACTGGAGGTACCAGAGGAAGCTTCCCAGTACAGAAGTGAAGGCTTCGTCGTCTTTGTATTTATCAACGAGCGAAGAGTTCAGACGGGCATAGTCTGCCGATCCGTTTTCGTAAGTCAGTGCGGCGGTCGATGGATCTGGAACAACGGAAATGTTGATTTCATCGAGGGCGACATCGTCAGCGCCCCAGTATTTCTGGTTCTTGACGAATTTGAGGGAGTTGCCCTTGGTCCAGTTTTCGAGTTCGAACGGACCGCAGAACAGCAGATTTTCCGGAGACAGACCGTACTGGTCGCCCTGTTCTTCTGCGAATTTCTGGTTGATGGGGTAGAACGGAGGGAATGTGGTCAGCGATACAAAATACGGAGTTTTACGGCTGAGCGTAACTTCGAGTGTCTTGTCGTCTTTTGCGGTAACTGCGATTTCATCTTTCTTTTCCGGGTCGCCCATGGCTTCATCTGCACCTTTGATGCAGGCGCCATCCGTTGTGAAGAGGTACGCATAGTCCGCTGTCGGGTCGGTAATGGTATCTTTCCATGCGTATTCGAAATCCGCCGCGGTAACGGGATCGCCGTTGGACCATTCGGCATCACGCAGATGGAAGGTATACGTCAGTTCATCGTCCGATACGTCGTAGCTTTCGGCAAGAGCCGGGACGATGTTGTGTTCAGGATCAGTGGTTTCCAGACCTTCGATAACCATGTTGATGGCTTCAAAGGACGTACCGTCGGTTGCCAGGGAGGAATCCATGGTAATGACATCGTTTTCCTTGATCAGGTTAAGAACCTGGGAACCAGTGGAAGATCCCGATGTGTTGCTCTGGTCTGTGCCGCCAGCTGGTGCGCTGGAGCAGGCCGCCATGGAAACAGCAGCCAGTGCGACTACGGACCCTTTTACAATCTTGTTCATAAAGAGTTCCTTTCTTCTTTTCCACCATTATACGAATCGCAATTCAAATAACGGTTGGATTTGGGAAAACCGAAAGGAATGATTTAAATGTGTTCGCTTTTAACCGGAAATTGATTTTTTCTCCTTCCGCTGTCGCTTTGCTTCAACAATCTGGTTAGCTATTTTTCAAAAACGAGGGCGCGCTTCCTCCACGCGACGCCCGCTGCCGTTCAAAACCGGATTCAGTCAGGAGAGAAAGGTAAAAACCGGTCGGAAAAGCCGCCCTACTCGTATGTGGCTCCGCTGGACACAAACGTCTGCTTTACAGTGTCAAACAGCCCTTTGTCCGTCAGACGAAGTTCCGGAATTACCGGCAGAGCCAGGAAGGCCAGACTGGTAAACGGGTCTACGCCTTTTTCAATGCCCATGGACTGTGCGAGCGCAATCAGACGATTCTGCTTCTCGACAATTTCTTCGGGTGCGGCTTCGCTCATCAGGCCGCCGACTTCCAGCGGCAGAGCCGCCTGAACGCGTCCATGAGAAGCCAGCGCATAGCCGCCGTTCATCTCGGTCAGGGCGTTAATCGCGCAGGCCAGATCTTCGCGGTTATCCCCGATCGCGATGACATTGTGCGCGTCATGCGCAAACGAGGAAGCGATGGCCCCGCCTTTCAGACCGAACCCTTTGACCAGACAGCTTTGAACAGCACCGGTTTTTCCATAGCGTTCGCAAAGAACGAGCTGACTGATGCCCGGCATGGCCAGCGGATCTTCTCCATCTTCGACGTACATCGTTCCATCGTGCGTGAGCAGTTCGCCTGGAATGAGTTCAATCCGGTGCAGATCGCCCGAGAATACCGGCAGATCGTCCGCCTGGAACGTCGGCAGATGCACGCTGTGATACAGCGGCGCAAAGCGTTTCCGCCGCTCTGCTTCGGTTTTCGCGTTTTCTGAAGACGACATGGCTTTGGTGAATTCCTCTTCGATCTGCGCGTACGGCTTTCCGTTTTTGTACACATCGATAATTTCAAAGTCTTTCAGATCCTTGACGATGACCAGATCCGCCAGATAGCCGGGAGCCACGGCTCCATGTTCTTTCAGTCCAAAATGGCGGGCGCTCTGAATGGTCGCCATGCAGACGGCTTCGATCGGGTCGGCCCCGACATCCACGGCCTTTTTCAGGCACCAGTCGATATGACCGCGCGTTTCGATTTCTTCGAGATGCTTGTCATCGGTACAGAACGAGCAGTTTTCCAGCGATACGCCTTTTTCGATCAGGCCCTGCAGGATGGCTTCGAGATTTTGCGCGCCCGATCCTTCCCGCAAAAACAGATGCAGACCGGCTTCCAGCTTTTCGATCGCCTCGTCGGCATTGACCGCTTCGTGATCACTCGTAATGCCCGCCAGCCGATACGCCATCAGATCACGGCCATGAACGCCGGGCGCATGCCCGTCGATGGGCCGGCCTTCAAACGTTTCCAGAATTTCCAGCATGCACTTATCTCCGTTCAGCACATCGTGAAAACGCATCACTTCGCCCAGGCCAAACACCTGATGATTTTTCACATACGGTTCCATATCCCGGGCCATAAAATCGCCGGCGCCGTTCGTTTCAAAACCGGTGGAGGGAACGGAAGAGGGCATCATCACATAAATATCGAGCGGAGAGAGCGCGGCTTCTTCGAGCATGTAGTCCAGCCCGGCTTTTCCGCCGGCATTGACGATTTCATGCGGGTCCGCCATCAGCACCGTCGTTCCCCGCTTCAAAAGCGGCAAAGAGACGCGAAGGGGCGAAGCCAGCGTGCTTTCAATATGAATATGGGCATCGATCAGACCCGGCAAAACATACGCGCCGTTCAGATCGTGCTCTTCCTTGCCGGTATACGATCCGATACCCGTAATTTTTCCGTCGTTGATCGCAATATCTCCGGATACGATCGTGTGGGTAAAGACATTGACGATGTTCGCGTTTTTCAGAACCAGATCGCTGTCTTCGAGTCCTCTGGCTTTACGTATCGTTTTCTGCATAAATTCAAGATTCATAAATGGATTCCTTCTTTATCCCCGGACAAAGAGACTGGTTCAGCGTGTTTCGAATCGTCTCGACCGCTTCAGGCCGATCCGTTTTTCGTGGACATTCTTTCCGGGGACAGGATTTTGTATTTCGTTTTCAAAGCGCCGATCTCGCCGGCCTGTTATGGAGCCGCTTTGGGGATCGGTTTGAGAAAGTATACCTTTGACCTGCATAAAATTATAAGAATCTGGTCGAGAAACTATCCTTAGAAGACATTTTCATTTTTCATCGCCTGACCGCCTGGCCAGATCTGCCCATCAAAAAAGAGCGCGTTTCCTGTTCTGGAAACGGCGCTCCTGCTTCTGCATTGGGTCATGAAAAGACCGGCTTTGGGCGCTCGATCTGGCCTGTTCGATTGGACCATACGGCTAGCGGATATTCTGTCTGACCTTTTCGTTTCTTCAGTCTTTGAACTTGTCCGCATCCAGCATGCGGATGACTCTGGCCGGACTGCCGACAACAACGGCGTAATCGGGCACATCCCGGTTGACCAGCGAATTGGCACCGACGACGGCGTATTTTCCGACGGTAACGCCGGGAAGAATCGTCGCATTGGCGCCGATCCAGGCGCCTTTTTTGATGCGGATATCCGCGACGGTCAAAATATCGCGTTCATAAAAATCATGATTGTTTGTGATCAGCGCGCAGTTGAGCGCAATGCGCACATCGTCTTCAATCGTGATCTGGCCCGCACTCATGCACTTGCAGAAGGGCATGATGGAACAGTGCTTTCCGATATGAATATTGGATGCGAGATTGCAGTAAAACGGCGGACGAACGCGCGTACCTTCTCCTAAATCCGACAGCAGTTCGTGCAGCAGCGCTTTATACTCCGCGCTTTCGGGCATGACTTGTCCCATTTCAAAAATCAGCCGGTCGGTACGTTCCCCTTCC
>NZ_JBKXLD010000130.1:0-5323 GCF_047010065.1 Allobaculum sp. | reverse complement strand
TCTTTAGGCATTCCGTTCATGCTTCATGAGCAGAATTCCGTCATTGGAAAAGCCAATAAGCTGGTGGCTTCCAAAGCTGCCGGCATTGTCACGTGCTATGACAAGGCGCAGAAGGAGTTTGGCGATAAAAAAGCCTGCCTGCTCGGCAATCCGCGCGCCAGTCTGGCTGCTCGCGTGAAAAAAGATGAAGCCTACTTTAAGGAACTGAATCTGGATCCGAGTCTGCCGACGATTCTGATCGTCATGGGCTCGCTTGGCAGTTCTTCCATCAACAAACTGATGAAAGAGGCGCTGTCGAAAGTTGATCCGTCGCTGCAGATTGTCTACGCCTGCGGCAAGGACAACGCCGACGCGCTGCATTCGTTTGATGAATTCAAAAACGTTCATACGGTTCCGTATGTGGATGCGCTTCGTCTTTACGGCATGCTGGACGGAATGGTCTGCCGCGCCGGCGCCACAACGCTTGCGGAACTGACCGCTCTCGGCATTCCGGCTGTCATTATTCCCAGCCCGTATGTGGCGGAAAATCATCAGTACTACAACGCGAAAATGTTAGTAGATGAAGACGCCGCCATCATGCTGGAAGAAAAGGACCTCAATGCCGATAGCCTTTCCAAAGCGATTGAAACGGCGTTTCTCGATGAGAACAAAAGACAGTCTCTCAAAGCGCATGCCCTTAAAGCCGGCAAGCCGCACGCAGCACAGGATATGATCGCATGGGCCAATTCGATTATTTCCGGTCAGGAAAAATAAGCCATGATCGAAGAATCTGTGCTCGCGGCGTTTGGACGAGTCAAATGCGGCGAGCCGCTGTGCCGCCATACCACGTATAAAATCGGCGGGCCCGCTGATTTTCTCGTGGAAGTCGATACCCAGAATGATCTTCAGAATCTCGTTTCGCTTTTAGACGAAAAGAAGATTCCCTGGATGGTTCTGGGCAACGGAAGCAACGTACTGGCCTCGGATGCGCCCTATCACGGGGTCATTATCAAACTGACCGGCGAATTTTGCGCCTACGCCTTTCATGGCGAAATCCTTGAAGCCAGAGCCGGATGCTCGCTGATCGCGATCAGTCAGTCGGCGATGAAAGAGTCGCTGACCGGTCTGGAATTTGCCTACGGCATTCCCGGAACGCTTGGCGGCGGTGTCTATATGAACGCCGGCGCCTATCGCTCGGATCTTTCGCGGCTGATTGAAACGGTCACCATTCTCGACGGGACCCAGATCCGGGTGCTGTCCAAGGAAGAGATCGGCTTCGAATACCGCCATTCCATTTTCCAGAAAAAGAAGCACTGGATTGTACTTGGAGCCACTTTGCGTCTGGAAAAAGGGGATCAGGAAGAAATCCGTGCCCTGATGGATTCGCGAAAGCAGCGCCGTCTGACGAGTCAGCCGGTATCCAAGCCTTCCGCCGGATCGGTTTTTCGCAACCCTTCGATCGGGTCCGCCTGGGAAGTGGTGGACGCACTGGGATTTCGCGGAAAATACTGCGGCGGCGCCAAAGTCAGTGAAATGCATTCAAACTTCATTATCAACGAGGAGGGAAAAGCGACTGCGCGCGACGTGGATACGCTGATTCGCTCCATTCAGCAGGCGGCCCTGAAAAAACTGGGCGTCCAGCTGATTACCGAAGTAGAAAGGATCAATTGGGATGCCCAGCTCGAGCTCGAAACCAACACCCAGAGTGGATCCTGATAAACACACCAGCATTATGAATAAGGGGAAAGCCTTTCTCGAATCGCTGCGAAGCCATGACGAGGAAGACGACTATAAACCGCACAAGCCAAAACCCAGACGCAATGTGAACTGGGTATGGGCTGCGTGGGCGATTTTTGCGATGGCAGCCGTCTGCATCTTCCCGTTTACGCGGGCCTTTGAGGTGCGGGCGCTGTCCTGCGAAGGAAACTACTACTATTCCAAATCGCAGATTTACGCGCTGGCCGATGTATCGGAAAGCGGGCTGATCGGTCTTTCGTCGCCTAGCGCGATTGCCACCCGGCTCGAAGAAAATCCGCTCATCCGCAGCGCCGATGTCACCAAAAACGGAAACGATATTCGCATTGCCATAGAAGAAGAAATGATTGTCGGCTATACGCAGGACGGCGATCAGGTCACGCTCATTACCGACCAGAATGAAAAGATTCCGGTAAACAGCGATGCACTCTATAAAACGCTCGTCCACTATCCGCTGCTCAGTTCCTTAAGCGACGAGACGATTGAATCGCTTTGCGAGCAGGTGCGAAAGTATCCGAAGCAGCTCACCCGCCAGGTGTTTGACCGGATCGCGGAAATTCAGCCCTGGGCCGAGACGTATGACAAAAACATGCTGAAGCTCGTGCTCAAGGACGGCAATACCGTTTTTACCGCCCTTCCTTCTCTGTTCATGATGACGACGTACAATCAGGTCCTTGAACATTTGCAGGGCGAACAGGTCTGCCTCATTCTCGATGGGGAAAACTCCGTCGTAAATAAAGTTTCCTGTTCGTACCTGTACCTCTCTCCGGAAGAACGGGCCGGAAACCGCGAAATTCCAAAGAGCGTAATCGACCCGAATTATTCCTCCAGCCAGTCCAGCAAGGAGGACGACAAAAAAGACGAAAACAAGGATTCTCAAAAGAAGTCCGAAGACGACAAAAAAGAAGATTCCGAAAACAGGGACAGCCAGGCCAGCTCCGAAGAGTCGGTGTATACCTATCCGTATGTTCCGGAACTGTACAGCGGCATTCAGACCATTCAGACGCCAAACGGCACGATGCAGGTGAACGTTGCAGCGATCAATGACTGGGAGCCGAGCGCGGTCGATAACATTCAGTATTCGCCGTCTACGAATCTTTTCCGTGCGATGGACTCGGGAACGGTTTACACGTATGACGCCGCTTCGGATACGTTCTATCCGATCTGATGTCAAAAATGACGGTCCAGCGGTTTTCTTCGCCGGTCTGTAGGATTTTTATTTCCAATGAAAAGTCGATATAATGACAGCGGTGCAGCATGCACCGCTTTTTCACATGGAAAACAGGAGGCAAAACTATGCCGATTCATAAATCTACAGAATACGGAGAGATTGAAATTTCTCTCGACGCCATCGCCAATCTCGTGGGCGGTACGATCAATGAATGCTACGGAATTATTGGCATGGCCAGCCAGAAGCTGCTTAAGGACGGCTGGGCTGAGTTGCTCAAACGGGACAACTACTCCCGCGGCGTCATCGTGCGTCAGGATGGAAATTCTCTGATTCTCGATATCTATGTCATCGCCATGCAGGGCATCAAGCTTTCCGAAGTGATGCTTGCTGCGCAGCAGCGCGTGCGCTACGTACTGGAAAAAACCCTGGAAGTTAAAGTTGAAGCAGTCAATATCTTTGTTCAGGGCGTGAAAGCAATTAAGTAAGGAGCCTTTAGAACAATGGAATTTATTGACGGCAAACTCTTTCGGGAAATGCTGCGTTCGGGCATGAACAATCTGGGCAACAACCAGGCCAGAATTGATGCGCTGAACGTATTCCCGGTTCCGGACGGCGATACCGGAACCAATATGTATCTCACTTTTTCAAACGGAGTTAAGGAAGCTCTCAAATCCGATGCCAAAGGTGTCGGCGCGATCGCCAAAGTGCTCTCCCGCGGCCTGCTCATGGGCGCACGCGGAAACTCCGGCGTTATTACTTCTCAGATTTTCCGCGGCATTTATCAGGCCGTAGAAGATCTCGATGAAATCGATGCCATGCAGCTCGCGCAGGCTCTGGTGAACGGAAGCCGTGTCGCCTACAAAGCCGTTATGCGTCCGGTCGAAGGAACCATTCTGACCGTCGTTCGCGAAGCTGCCGACTATACGTACGCCTATACCGCGACCGAAGGCATCACCGACTGTGTCGATGTCATGCGCAAAATGGTCGAAGAGGCGAAAATTTCTCTGGATACTACACCTGACCTGCTCCCTGTCTTAAAGGAAGTCGGTGTCGTTGACTCCGGCGGTGCCGGTCTTCTGGCGATTTTTGAAGGTATGCTTCTTGCTATGGAAGGCAAGCCGGTCGAAGCCGAACAGTCGACTGGATCGTCTTCGGAAGCCAGCCAGACCAAGATCGAGGGTGAAGGCGAATACGGATTCTGTACCGAATTCATTCTTCAGCTGTCCGATCGCGGCATGCGCAACTTCTCGGAAGAAAAATTCCGCGATGAGCTGTCCACCATCGGCAACTCGATCGTCTGCGTACAGGACGAAGACATTGTCAAAGTTCACGTACATACCCTGACCCCGGAAGTGGCTGTGAAAATGGGCCGCCGCCAGGGACGCTTTGTGAAGCTGAAAGTCGAAAACATGACCGATCAGCACGAAGAAATTCTCGATCAGGAAAACGAGCAGACCCATACCGCTGCGCCGAAAAAACAGGCGGAGCATAAAAAGTACGGTCTGATCGCTGTCGCTGCCGGTGACGGCATCCGCGATATGTTCAAGGATCTGCGCGTGAATAAAGTCATCTCCGGCGGACAGACGATGAACCCGTCCACGGAAGACTTCATCAGCGCCATCGAAGAACTCAACTGCGATCACGTTCTGATTTTCCCGAACAACTCCAATATCGTCATGGCCGCTCAGCAGGCCGGGGATGTTCTCGAAGACCGTGACGTTCATGTTCTTCCGGCCAAAACGATCCCGCAGGGCCTTTCCGCCTGCGTCATGTTCAACCCGGAAGCGGATCTGGAAGACAACCTGTCCGATATGAACGAAGCCATCGCGCACGTGAAATCCGGCGAAGTCACCTACGCCATCAAGGATACGACGTACGAAGGTCTGCCGATCAAAGCCGGTCAGTACATGGCGATTTTAGGCAAGGCCATCGTGGAAGCCAATGAAAACGAAATGGATACCGCCAAGGCGCTCCTATCCAAAATGCTCGCCGACGACAGCGAACTCGTTACGCTGATTTACGGCGAAGACGCCACGAAAGAACAGGCTGATGAGCTGGCTGCGTTCATTACCGATCACAGCGACGCGGAAGTAGAAGTCTACAGCGGCAGGCAGCCGGTCTACTCCTTCATCATCGGCGTAGAGTAACGGTTTATAAACCGCTCGCATCGATTGGATTTGAAATTCACAGAAAATAAAATTTCTGCATTTTCGAACCGTCAAAAGGAGCGATACCAATCGAAGAAAACACAAAGAGGCAGGAAGTTCCTGCCTTTTTCGTTTTTGAGCAGAAAAGCCTCTGAATGGCACGAAAATAGAAATAGATGTATTCTCTAATCTTATTTAGTCACATTCCCAAACATGTACGTAAGCGTCAAATAAAAGACGGGTATTTTCTCGACCGCCTCCTTGGGATAAT
>NZ_JBKXLD010000129.1:0-5403 GCF_047010065.1 Allobaculum sp. | reverse complement strand
CATCTGTTTGTGAAAAACTCGATGTCTCTCACAAGGCTTGTTTATCATATCATCATCAGAAATCTCTGTCAACAGCTATTTGTGAATCTCTTTAAGGATTTCACTTAAGTCATTTTTCGATATCTAAAGGTGATTTGATGACTGAGAGAAGCAATTTCCCTCAGCGCTCAACTATAATAACACGGGCATCCAAGCGATGCAAGCATTATTTGTGAATTTTTTAACCAATTTCACGTATAGTCGGCTTATTTCTTTCTGCCGCTGTTTATTTTCGGCTTTCCAGAAACACAGCTTCCTAAGCTTAGGTCATTCGAAAAAGAATGTCAACTTATTGCCCTTCTTCACGGCTCGTTCGGGATCAGGACCTGCGCAATCAGATGTTTCCATCGACCAGATCCTGGAGCGTCAGTCCGTCAAAAAAGTCGTTCACCATACCGTCGAAGCGGATCCACAGCGGCAGCGTTTCACATTCCGCTTTTCGATCACAGACATAATCGGGATTCCGCAGACAGGCTACCGATTCCAGACTTCCCTCAGCACTGCGAAGAATTTCGCTCAGGCGAATATCTTCTGGTTTCCTCAGAAGGCGATAGCCGCCGCCTTTTCCTCGCAGTCCCTGAACATATCCATCCGCTGCGAGCGAACGAATAATGCTTTCCAGATATTTCTTCGACATGTGCTGTGTCTGAGCAATGGAGTCTAAGGAAATCCATTGATCCGGATCGCCTTTCGCCAGTTCAAGCATAACGCGCAGGGCATAGCGTCCACGGGTAGAAATCATACAGGTCACTTCCTTTCCTGATCGCAGATTTCGAAATGAACTAATCATTCCCTTTTTATTAATACATTATAGCGGCCGGCGGTTTCAGATTCATTGTGCAGGTTACATAAATTAGCCACTATGTGAAGTTTAAAAACAGACGTTGGAAATTCTTCTTTCTCTTTTTCTCATCGGGACGGAATCCGATTCCTTCGAATCGGATTCCATACAAAAAGGCTGCTGCCGGTGAACGGAATAGAATCCGTCGACAGGCAGCAGCCTTACTGCTTTTGAAAAATCTTACCGTTCCATATGGATTTGGAAACGGATTTATCTCAAGCCTTGATCCTTATTTTTTGATGCCGGAAAGCTTTTCGGAATTTGGTTTCAGGCGAAGAGCCAGCAGCTCATTGTTGATCTCTTTCGCTTTGGCGTTTACTTCTTCCTGTGTCGCTTCATCCGAATTCAGAAGGGCCTGATATTCGGCCTTCTTATCTTCGAGAGCTTTATATCCATCCTCGAACTGTGTGAAGTCCAGAGCATAGGCTTTGTTGAATGCAGTCTGCAGCTGAGACTTATCCACAGTTACCGGAACGTAGGCTTCCAGATCCAGACGCGCATTGGCCAGTTTCATCAGCTTGCGATCCATATCAATCGGCGTTTCGATCTGATCGATCGTATTCATCGTTTCCGTACGGATATCGGTATAGTTCTTCCAGGAAGCAGCCGTGTAGTCGGATGCATTGAGGTCATTGAAGCGGTCGATTTCCTTCTGGAGGAAGGACTTGGTGGTGAGCTGACGGGATACGTCACGCAGATCCTGCAGAGTCGCATCGATTTCGCTCTGGCTGGCGTTGTTTGCAGTGATCATGGCTTCCGCTTTTTCCAGAACGACTTTGGTGTTGTCCCAGGAAGCCTTTGTCATACCGTCTTCCATGCCCTTGACTCTGCCTACGAGATTGGACAGGGCACTGAAGTCTCCAGCCCGTGTGTCGATTCCGCTTGGCGTATTAAAGGAGAGCTCAGCGATGGTAGCCCAGAGATTGCTGCTGTAGTTGTTCTTTTCCGAGAAGCGGAAGTAACGTGCTGTGGTTTCCGGAAGAGCAACATGAATCCATTTCTGCGTATTCGGCATTGTCGAATCCAGAACTTCCGTCCAGTTTTGTCCATCTGTACTGCTTTCCAGAAGGAAGTCTTTACAGATGGCATTGGTGCTCGTCTGGCGGTTCAGGAAGTTCATCTGAACGACGGTAACTTCCTTGCCCATATCAAAGGTAATCACCTGCGGCATAACCTGTGAATTGTTGTAGTGAGAATGCCAGTACGTTTTCTCATTGCCGTCAATAATGTTTACAGCTGCACCATCGGCATTTTCCGCTGTGGAGTCAGAGAACTGTGAGGTGTATGCGACGATAGAAGCCGGATGAACAACCGTAAAGTCGATCAGATCCTGCTTTGTCATCACTGCGGCTTTACCGTATACGTTGCTCAGTTCAGCGCCTTCTTTGAGAGAATCGGCGCTCGCATACGTCCAGTCAGATGGGATATTGCCTTCAAAAACGAGAGAAGTCGAACCGCTTCCCGACTTGAGGGCAAGTTCTGCAGTTTCGTCTTCGCAGCTGACCTGCAGTTTCACATCGCCTGCCGCAAATACGGTCTGATCCGCCGAAGCTTCGACAACGAGTTTTCCATCGACCATCTTCGCAGAAGTGAAGGTCAGTTCCGGTGCCTTGTTTTCGATCGCTTCTTCGTCGGAATACAGATAATTTTCATCGAATTCCACATAGGTCATAACGATTGGATCGTTATTCAGCTCATAGAAGTTCGCAAAGCGCTTGGTTCCATCTTCTGCCGGAGCGATTTCGGTCAGGCAGGAATAAGCGTAACCCGTGGGCTCCATTAGTTTGGCTTTATCGATCTGCCAATCGATCGAACCGTCTTCCTGAACTTCGCCGACGGTGACTACGCCATGCGTACGGGCAGGTCCGGCCGGTGTAGCGATCATTACGCGTTCCTTGCCGTCTTTACCGGTATAGCTGATGGCAGAAAGCTGGCAGTATACGTTGGCGATCGGAGTATCTTCGATCGATTCCCAGCTTTCGCAGTTGTCTGTGGAACGGGCCACTTTCACTTTGCCTCCGGTAGCCCGCATGAACATCAGCACGTCGCTGTTCTTAAGCTGAACGCACTGGGCTTCGGTTAAGATGTTTCCGTTACCCTGAGAACGGTCATATCCCCATACGTCCTGTACTGGAGAATTTTTCAGCTTCCAGGTTTCGCCAAAGTCATCCGATACGATTGTGGCGGAATACTGCGAACCGCCAAAGTTATTTTTCGTTGCGGTATAGATTGGTGCTACCAGACGGCCATTCGTCAGCTGCAGACCGCGGCCGGGGCCGGTTCCGAAGAATGTCATCCAGGATTCCTTGGCCATTGGCGTAATGTTCTGCGGTTCAGACCAGGTCTTGCCGTCATCATCGGAATAGAAATGCCAGATGCTCATATGTTTCTTCATATGCAGTTCGCCCTTGTCTGGGCCGTCTTCGTTCATGAAGATATTGCCGGCGTATTCTCCGTTTTTGTACAGGTTTCCAAGCGTTGTAAACGGCTGCGGTCCATGAAGCGTTACGGTGTAGTCCGTCTTTGTACCGAGCTGAATGGAATCGCCGCTTCCGGTAGTCGTATAGACGATACCGTAGCCGTCTTCTTCAACGACTGCGTAGGGCTGTGATTCCCCGTCTTTATAAACCGCTCTGTAAGCGTTGTTTCCAATATGAAGATACTGGTCGCCGTTTTCCTGGTTTCCAGATTCCATCGCTGCGTTGGACTGGGTAAACATGTCGACCAGCAGATGGATGCGTCCTTTGTGCGGCGAATCTTCGTCGAGATCCTGCATCATCAGAGAGTCGATCATAACTGCGGATTTTCCGCCCTGCTTTTTAAGCAGGTCGCTGATAATAATCGGATCATCAAATTTCGTACTGCCGCTTTCTTTACGACGAATGGCCAGGTCGATATTTCCCTGGTCGGCAAAGCCGTCGTTTCGTTTATCAATACCCGCGATCACGGTACCCTTGTCGGTCGTAATCAGCGAAGGAATACGATAAGCTGCAGATTTGTCATAGCCGACTTCAAACAGTGTTGTCTTATCGGACAGATAGCCGTCCTTAACGGTAGTCTGCCCAGAAAGGGAAAGACTTTCTGAAGCGAGCTGAGCTTCTATTGCGTTCAGAACTCCCGGATAAACCTTTATGCTTTCAATCGATCCGCCAAACGGGTTCATGATGTCTGCCTGAGATCTCTTGCAGAAACCGTACGAAATCGTATCGGGGGCAGTGATCTTATTAAACCAGCCTGCATCTGTGCTGGATGCCGTTCCCAGAGACTGTCCATCAAGATAGAATGTCCAGTTATTTCCGGAGCGAACTGCGATCAGATCGTGCCAGTGCTGATCCGTTACGTTGATTGTGTCAGGAATGACTTTATATGCGCCGATATTCTTGCCTGGTGCATCAATTCCGGCACGCCATTCATTGTTGTAGTAGTGAAGGTACAGAGAGACAAAATTATCCCGGACGCTTCCCTGAGAGAAGGAAGCCAGATAGCTCAGTCCATTCGTTTTGGATCCGTCCATGCGGAAGCGTACCGCCCAGGTGCCTTCGGTCATATCCTTAAGGGAATCAATACTTTCCGTGCTCGTATCCGTCTTTCTGGCAGCGTTCGCATCATAGACAGAACCGCCGGAATAGGCAGTAGTTGCGAGGTTTCCAAGCTGATCCTGAATGATCTGCTCTCCGGATCTTGCATCCGAGTAAACGCGGATATTTTTCAGCGTTCCGCTCATCGGATAGTTGTTTCCTCCGCTTGCGCGATTTCCCTTGCCAAATCCAACGTAGTCGACACCGCTGAGAACATCCTTAACCGCGTTCGCAGTTACATTCGCGGAATGAACCAGTTTTCCGTCGATATAAAATTTCACCGTCGATTTTGCATCGAACGAAACCGCAAGGAGATGTTCTTCACCAAAGCTTGTGTTCGTGAGTGCCACTCTTGTATCGACTGGTTTCTGACCGCTGGCTGTCAGGGTTTCGATGCCCACGGTACCGCCATTCGTCACAAAGACGTTCATATAGTGCGAGTTCTGGGAAGAATTGCCGATAAAGAACACGGTAGAAAGCGCATTGGTGCAGGTAAAGCTCGTTTCAAAGGTGAAGCTTTCGAGTGCAGCAAATTTCGCGAGTTCCGCAACATCCGTGACGGTAAGAGGATTGTCCCCGTTATTGAGTGTGACCAGATCGTCATGGCTGTACAGCAGAGTTGTATCTGCCTGCGGCGCAGTTTCGTTCTGCTCTTGCGCGAATGCCGTGAGTGTGTAGGACGGCATTACGGAAGGTATGGCGAGTGCTGCAGCCAGAAGGACGGAACAGATTCGTTTTTTCATGAAGTTTCCTTTCCTTTGATATCCGGTTCTGCCCCCTCCTTCAGACTTGCCCTAATCGTTGAGAAGAAACAGAACTGTCCCATTTCGGTCAGAAGTGCCCGATGATCCAGCCGAAATGATAGGTATAAAGATAGGATAAACTTTTTGAAGGTAAGTGTCAAACAATCGACGGGTATACGCGAGACTGAATATTAGATACGCT
>NZ_JBKXLD010000128.1:0-5690 GCF_047010065.1 Allobaculum sp. | reverse complement strand
ATCTAATATTCAGTCTCGCGTATACCCGTCGATTGTTTGACACTTACTGTGAGAATAGGCAACATTGATGTTTTATCTAAATTTATTTGGGAAATATGCATATATTTGGGTAAATTCGGGACGACTCAGAAAAGCAGTCTTGGGATGGAGCTCTTATTTTGGATAAAATTGATTCACAGAAAAGACAATATCGTTTACAAAACAGATTGAGTCCGGCGCAATCGATATTCCTGTAAACCATTGCGAAACAGATCAGGCATTCTTTGAGTTGTTCGCGCATCACTCTGATAAATTTTTCTCATCCACCATTCACTCTGAAAAACACAGAAGGAGAATCGCTTTAAACATTGCCCGACAGAAGGGAGCGATACTTATGAGAAAGAAAAAGGCGGACCGCCGCCATATTTGCGAAATTTCAAAAGCCCTGTTTTTGAAAAAGGGCTATCAGGCGGTTACGATCGATGAAATCTGCGATCAGGCCGGAATCTCCAAACCGACGTTTTACGCGGCCAGACTGACGAAATCCGATCTTCTCGTCAACGTGTTCTGTCTTGACGAAAAGGAAATTCATCAAATTGCCAAATCGCCGCTTGGCGCTTTGGAAAAAATTGAAGCCCTTTGCGACAAGCTTTACGCGCGGCTTCTGCTTTCAGGCAAGAAGATACTGAACGATCTGCTGGCGGTCTCGCTGGAGCGGCCGGTTTTTGAAATCATCATCAGTCCCGAATGTAAAAACTCGATTGTGGATGCTGTTCTCGATGCACAAAATGCGAAACAGATTCTCAGCACGATTGACCCTCTGCAGCTGACGCAGATTGTGGGCAGCTGGCTTATCGGCCTTTGCATGCAGTTTTCGGTTTCGCAGATCGAAGGTACTTTTGAAGAGATGCATGAAGGACTTCATGCGCTGCTTCGTCGCAATGGGGAGGCGACTGTATGAAAATGGAAGAAAAAAGAGCGGCCCTGATTGCCGCCGGTATCGCCCTGTTCAAGGAAAAAGGCTATGAGAAAGTTTCGGTGGAAGAAATCTGCGCGCGGATCCATGTGACCAAACCGACGTTTTATAACCGGATCGGCCGCAAGGAAATGATTCTCATCCACTGGTTCAACGAACAGAGCGCGAATGCTTTGCCCGAAGCCCGGCAGATTCTGGAAGAAAAGGGTCCGCGCGCTGCTTTTCCTAAGCTCTTCTCCTGCTTTCATCAGATTGCGAACAGGATGGGTCCGGAACTGTATGCGGTCTATTCCAATTACATCCTTCAAAATCCGGACATCTATCATGTGGACTATGAAAAATGGCTGGATCTGGCCGCAGAATGCATTCGACAGCTGCAGGAAGAAAACGCGATCGAATCCCGCCAGGATCCGATGTCGCTCGCGTCTCTGCTCATGCAGATCAACGATGGCCTTTGCATCGTCTGGGCCAGTCAGGAAGGAAGTTTCGACTTACAGGGCGTCTTCTGCCAGTGGTCGAGCGATCTTCTCGGCTTTCATGAGCCGTTTATCGATCCAAACCCGTCGTATTGTGCCCCGCGCATTTCTGAGCCGAGCTGACTGGATTCAGCCCGACGGAATCCCGGGGCTTTTTATTTTGCTTTCCCTCCTTTCACGGTTTCAGGAGTTTTCTGCCAAGAGGGACCTGCATGTGGTCTCAGACTGCGACGGGTACAGGTGCAGACAGCTCCAGACGAATCGGTTTGAATCAGAGAAGCGGTCAGTCCAGAAGCGGGAAGGAACTGCGCAAAAGGAATCAGAGGAGGGAACACAGTTCGCTTAAATCGTGCTAAGATTTGTCGTATATGAAAACGCCTCTGAAAAAAACTCTGCTCTTCTGGCTCCTTATTCTTGCCGCCGCTGTAAGTGCCATTTTATGTACCCGCCAGTCTTCGTCCAGCCCGATCGCGCTGGCCGTTACGCTCGTCCTTCTTGGCTGGTATCTCTATCGCTATGCAGGCAATCGGCAAAAATCCGAAGCGCTGCCATCCGTTTTGCCGCAGGGTGCCAAGGATGCACTGGCCAGAGGCGAGATTCCGGCGTATCGCAGCGCTCTGAAATGCAAACCTGGAGAAACCCTGTACTGGGCGGATGCGATGCGTGTCGATTATGAAGGGGCGAAAGTGCACATTATTTATCTGACCGATCAGAGCCTGACCTGTCTGGATGAGGATTTCGCCTTTTCCTATCCGCTGAATCGTCTTGAACTGCGCCAGAACGGGGAACGCCTGAGCGTAAAAAAGGAAAAGACGACACTCATTTTTCGCGTGGCCAGTCCGGAAGCGTTCAGACAGGCGCTCGCTCTGATTGAAGGCGGACAGACATCTCTTCCATCGGCAGACCAGAAAACAGGAATGCCCGATAAGGCGGAAACGAAACAATAGAAAAGACAGAACGATACAGGCAAAGGAGAACGCATGCAAGTAGAAGTCACCCGTATTTTTGAAACGCCCGGCGATGTCCTCTACGATTTTCTCATGGAAAAAATTGCCCGTCAGATCTCGGAGCAGTATGGCGTACGCATCGAACCGGAAGATCTGACGTCCGGCTATGCTCTGAAAACCCGTCTGCTTGACGATCGAAGAGGGCCCGTTTTGCGTCTGCGCATACTGCAGGCGGTTCGTGGAGAGTCCTTTAAACTGGTCACCCTGCTCGAAGGACAGAAAATCTCCAATGACTATCGTCTGAACGCGGACGGATCCAGTACGAAGCTCACCATTCGCCAGACGGTGGAATCCAACGATTTTTCCGGTGAGAAAGAAGGACTGAAAGCCCGCCTGGAAAAGCGGCGGCGGATTGCCCGGCTGACCGCCATGCTCTCAAGCCTGAATGCGGACCTGACTAAAGCAAATCGCGATCAGAAACGCTAGTCGGACCTTTGTCCTGCTTTCTGGCTTTCGTGAGCGTGATTCTAAAAAGAACACAATGCCAACGCGTAGAATGAGGACAGAACCTGTGGATGTTTCAGACGGTTTATGGCTTTTTCTGCCTGCTGTACTAAATAACGATCGCCGCTGGAACGGGAAGGCGGTTCAGCTGCCTGTCCAATGGAGCAGCCGGATGACCAGTAAAGATTAGAATTTGGAGGATGGCCTATGCAAGATTTCCCCTATCCAGGAAAATTCACGTTTGTGGACGTGGAAATTCCAAACCTGAACAATGACTGTATTTGTGCCATCAGCATCATCGTTGTGGAAAATCATAAGGAAACGGAACGCCATACCGAACTGATCAATCCGAAAACGTTCTTTTCCGCACAGAACATTCAGATTCACCACATTTTGCGCAAGGACGTTCTAAACGCCCGTTCGCTGGAAGAATACTGGAAAGACTACGGCCGCTATTTTGAAGAGCCGTATATTCTCGTCGCTCACAATACGAACAGCGACATGTGCGTCATCAATAAGGATCTCTCCCGCTTCCATGAAAAAATCCACGCTTCCTACTACATCGATACGATGGATATCATGGAGCAGTTTTACTACCGCAAAAAGCAGAAAAAAGGGGATCTGCGCCTCAACCATATTGCCGAGCGTCTTGGCATTGAAATCGATCATCACAATCCGGAAAGCGACGTCAACGTCTGCTTTGAAATTCTGAAGTACATGTACCGCTATTTCGATATGGATCTGATGCCCTTTATCAAGCCGATCCCGGAATATCGGCCAAAACCGCCAAAACCCTCGCATAAGCCGTCCCGCAATCAGATGAGTCAGTTTCTGACGTATACGCGCCGGCAGATTTCTCAAAACGGGGAAAATGCGCAGATCTCGAAAAAGAAAGCCAAGGCCAGAGGCGATCAGGCGTTTCGTGCCCAGGATTATGAAGGCATCATTTTCAACTATGAACTCGCCATCGCCAAAGAATCGCTCGCTCCCTCGGTTTACATGCGGCTTGCCCAGACCTACGATGGATTGAACATGCAATACGATGCCATTCGGGTTTTAAACCGCGGCATTAAGCTGCTGCAGGATCATGGGGTGAACTGGTACGGCTTAAAAGGCGTCCAGCAGAAAATCATTCAGATGCAGACATCCAAGCTTGAAAAGCAGAAAGCCAGATCCAGCCGTAAGCTCAAGGAACAGGTTCGGGTACACAATCCAGGTGGAGCGACGGATCCGCAGATGCCTGCCGCAAAAGTCAGCCTCGCTTCTGCATCAAAAAAGCAGAATGCAAAACCGGCAAGACGAAAAGAAGAGAGCGGATCTGGTTTTCGGACGATGCTCAAGCGGCGAAACAAAGAGCGCGCCAGTCAGACCAAAGGGACAGTTTCGCGCTGAGCGGATTTTTTCTGGGGATTTTCTTCAAATTTTCTTTTCCTGTCTTTTCCATTCATACAGTTTTTCGATAAGCGTACCAAGACTATGGGAACGGTGCTTTACAGCCCGCTCCCTTTCTTTCGTCAGGGGAAGAAAAGAACAGATCCGCCGGAAATCCTGCCGCTGGATTTGATGGAGCATTGAGACTTGTGAATGCTGATAATTTTTGAAACATGCAACCGACTCATGTTTCAAAATACGTAAAAATCGCCTGAATCAACGGAATTTTAAAGGAAAATCGTCCGAATTCATTGAAAATGGCAGAAGCAATATTGCGTAACCTGTTGCTTAATTTACAATTCTCATTGGCTTTTTTCGATGCTGTTTAATGACACGCGTAATCTGAATTTGACAGACAAATAAATTGTATTTCTGAATATTCGTGTCATATTTAATGGTTTTGAAACGTTTCAATAGCAACACTATTTCTGCTGTTAAATTTCAAATCGTCTTTCAATTAAATACATTTGTCCGTTATAAATGGACAGAATACCCGCTGTCAAATAATCCTACTATTTGACTAGACATATATTCATACAAGATAATTCTATCCAATATGTGTTTAACTTATAAATAATATGAGTTTCCTTCACCAGAACCCTTTGTAGGAAATCAAATGATGGGTATACTACTTATAGCAATATGACGAAATCTGTGAAAAGGTAACCGCTATGAAAAAAAAGTACATGATGATTTATGAGGATGTTAAAGGCCGTATTTTAAGTGGAGAATACGAAGTAGGCGCTCAGATTCCGGATGAAAAAACGGTCTGCCAGAACTTTGGCTGTTCCCGCATGACCGTAAAAAAAGCCTATGACATGCTGGTGATGGAAGGACTGATCTATCGCAAGCAGGGACAGGGAAGCTTTGTTCTTTCCAGTAAAATCAATCGTCCGGAAGTAGAAATCCAGGAGAGAGAACTCGTTGGATTTACTAAGGCAACCAATGGAGAAGGAACCTCCAAAGTCCTTCGTTTCCAGCTGATGTTCGCCACGGAAAAGATCGCCAAGGCCCTGAACATCCATGTGAATGATCCCGTTTATGATATTTGCCGTGTCCGTCTGCTCAATGATCGCCCCTACGTAATTGAACAGACGTATATGTCTCCGGCTGTAATTCCAGGCCTGACTCTCGACATCCTGAACCATTCGATCTATTCGTATATCGAAAACGATTTAGGCCTTCGGATCGGCGCTGCGCAGAAAACGACCAGCGCGGATATTTCCAATGAGACAGACCATAAGGAACTCGGCCTTTCCGAAGTGGAACCGGTTCTTGTAGTGGAGCAGATCGCTTTTCTGGATAATGGCGTACCTTTTGAATAGAACTTTCCCAATGAGCTTAACTATACAAATCGCTCGTTTTTGAAATTTCATC
>NZ_JBKXLD010000127.1:0-5860 GCF_047010065.1 Allobaculum sp. | reverse complement strand
ATTATCCCAAGGAGGCGGTCGAGAAAATACCCGTCTTTTATTTGACGCTTACATTATTTCTGCCTCGTGCTGCGAAAACAAAAGAGACTGCTTCAATCGGCCGAAAAATCGGCTGACGAGGCAGTCTCAAAAATCTTTCTTTAGAAAGCAGGGATTTGTCCATGACCGTTTCGGATCCGGACAGAAACCGGAAATTTTCGTTTATTCTACGCCGAGAACTTCTGCGCAGCGGTCGCATACGCCGCCTTCATGATGGCTGTGCGTATAGTTGCGGCATCTTTCGCAAAGATGTCCGTCCGTATGTTTCACTTCGATCTCGCATACCGAATACGGCTTGAGCGATTCGTCCGTGAACTCAGCGGACTCGACCATCAGCCACTGAGCCGGATTGGAGATGTACTCCTCTACGATACTGCGCAGTTCATCATTGGCATGGATGCGCAGAACGGCTTCGTTGGATTTTTTCAGAACGCCGTCGGTCTTGGCTTCTTCAAGAGCCTTCAGTACGTCCTTGCGCAGCGCAAGCGCGGTTTCCATGTTCTTTTTCAGTTCTGTGGTGTCTTCGATCAGACCGGATTTAACAAACTCGGAAAGGTGGATGGATTCTTCATCGAACTTCATGAGGTCGTTGATCTCTTCGGCGGTGTGCGCCAGGATTGGAGCCCAAAGACGAGTCAGAATCGAAGCCGTGAGATACAGAACGGTCTGGATTTCGCGGCGGTCTCTCGAATCTTCTGCATCGCAATAGAGGATATCTTTCGCGTAGTCGAGGTAGTAGCTCGAGAGCTCGTTAGTCATCAGGATCACCATCAGGTTGACCGCATCTGAGAAACGGTATTCGTTGTACGCCTTGCGGACTTCATCAACCGTATCGTCGAGCAGAGCGAGGATGAACTTGTTCTGCGGCGAAAGCGTTTCAACATCGAGCAGATCGTCCTTGCCAAACGTATTGCCGTCCAGGTTGCCGACGAGGAAGCGGAAGGTGTTGCGGACTTTGCGGTACGTATCGGATACCTGTTTGAGGATATTGTCGCCTACTGAGCAGTCGGCCTGATAGTCCACCATGCACGCCCAAAGACGCAGCACGTCCGCACCGAACTTGTTGGTGATTTCCGCCGGAGCCATGGCGTTCCACAGGGATTTGGACATTTTGCGTCCCTGTTCGTCCATGATGAATCCGTGGGAAAGAACCTGTCTGTACGGAGCCTGTCCGTATACGGCGGTTCCAATGATCAGAGAAGAGTTGAACCAGCCGCGATACTGGTCGGAGCCTTCAAAGTACAGGTCTGCCGGATAGCCGAGGCCCCGTTTTTTCATCGCGCCCGTATGGGAGCTTCCGGAGTCAAACCATACGTCCATCGTATCGGTTTCCTTCGTGAAGAGACCGTTTGGCGAATGTTCGTTCGTATAGCCTTCCGGAACGAGATCCTTGGCGTCGCGTTCGAACCATACGTTGGATCCGTATTCGCCGATCAGCTTTGCTGCATAATCAAACAGAACCGGATCCATCAGCGGGGTGCCGTCTTCGCCATACAAAATTGGAATAGGTACGCCCCAGGCACGCTGACGCGAAATGCACCAGTCGGCACGGTCGGCGATCATGTTGTTCATGCGGTCTTCGCCCCATGCCGGTACCCAGGAAATGGAGTGGATCTGATCGAGGAGCTGATCACGGATTTTATCGATGGAAGCAAACCACTGTGTTGTCGCACGGAAGATGATCGGCTTTTTCGTACGCCAGTCGTGCGGATAGGAATGGACGATATCTTCACGGCTCAGCAGCGCACCTTTTTCGGTCAGCCAGTCGATGACGATCGGATTGGCTTCGTCTACGGTTTTGCCGGCCAGACGCGGTCCGCAGACATCCATCATGCGGCCCTGCGCGTCAACGTTTACGAAGACAGGCAGACCGTACTTGCGGCCGATCATGAAGTCGTCCATACCAAAGCCAGGCGCGGTATGAACCAGACCGGTACCGGAATCGTCAGTGACGTGTTCGCCGACCATAACGAGAGATTCCACTTCCGGATAAAGCGGATGAGTTGCGGTCATATATTCGAGATCCTTGCCAGGGATGATCTGGAGGACTTCGTAGTTTTCAATGCCAAAACGCTGCATCAGTTCTTCCACCATTGTGGAAAGCACGATCAGATTGCCCTGATCGGTTTTGACGCGGGCGTACTCAAAGCGGGGATGAACGGAAATACCGAGGTTGGACGGGATGGTCCATGGGGTGGTCGTCCAGATGACGAAATAGTCGTTTTCATCGAGGATGCTCTTGCCGTCCTTGACCTGGAATTTCACGTAGATCGTCGGCGAAGTTACATCCTTGTATTCGACTTCGGCTTCCGCGAGAGCGGTTTCGCTCGAAGGAGACCAGTAAACCGGTTTGAGGCCCTGATAGATCAGACCGTCTACCGCCATCTTTCCGAAAATACGGATCTGTTCTTCTTCAAAGTCCGGAGTCAGCGTGATGTAGGGATGATCGTAATCGCCGATCGATCCTAAAGCCAGGAAACCTTTTTTCTGACGTTCTACCTGCTCGAGCGCAAATTCACGGCAGATCTTGCGGAATTCCGGGATACCGATTTTCTTGCGGTCATAGCCAAGCTTGGTTACCGCGGTTTCGATAGGGAGACCGTGCGTATCCCATCCGGGGATGTAAGGAACCTGGTAGCCCTGCATGAATTTCGATTTGTTAATGACATCCTTGAGGACTTTATTCATCGCATGACCGATATGGATGTCCCCGTTGGCATACGGAGGACCGTCATGCAGTACAAAAGGCTCACAGCCTTCGCGTTTGGCGAGCATCTTTTCGTAAAGATGTTCATCCTGCCAGCGTTTCTGAAAAACCGGTTCTTTCCTGGGGAGGTTTCCTCTCATTTCGAACGTCGTTTTCATCATCTGGAGGGTCGATTTATAATCGTTCTTTTTCTCCATTCTCTTACGTCCTTTCTGCAGACACAAAAAAAGCCGCCCTTGTTTAAGGACGACAATGCGCGGTACCACCTTACTTCTTCAGGGCGTTTTCCCTGAAGCACTCGCAGATAACGGTCTGCTTCCGGAAAAGAGTACTCCATTCCCCTTTTCAGCTTCAAAGTGATACCCTGCAGATTTTTCATGCAGCCTTTTCACCAAACCGGCTGCTCTCTGCTTTCCAAATTCTGCAGGACGCGTCTTTGTCATTGCTTTTTCTGTTTACAAATTCATTTATTGATATTTCAGAATATTTACGATCAGTCTGCCTTTTCTGCTGACACCGTCGAGTTCGCCTATCATGAACTTTCCATGGCGGCGTACAGAGATGGTGTCATTATTGCACAGCACTTTCGCGGATTCAAGAATCGCATCATTGACTTTTACAAATCCCTGTGCAATCAGGCTTTTTGCGTCCGCTCTAGAGCAATGGGCAAGCGCTGCCACAATGCAGTCGGCGCGCATGCTTGCCGTGTTGATCTTGAGATGCTCAAAGACCGGTTTGGGCATTTCCAGCGGATCGCATTCTTCAAATTCGACGGGGGTTCTTGCGATCAGACGAATTTCCTGATGAATGAATTCAGCCAGATCGCTCTTGCAGACCAGATAGAGCGCATCCGGGCTTGCGGCGATATCGCCGATGGACTCCCGCTTTAAGCCGGAGTGCATCAGGGCGCCGAGCACATCGGAATGCTTCAGCACTCTGGAAGAAGAGGCAGGCAGTTTTGCCTTCATTACGCAGCATTCCCCTGTTGGAATATACAGTCCGTCTTCTTCTGGATCGGGACGGTCAAAAGCCTCGTCGAGAATAAAGCGGCAGCGTACGGCGTCCGGATATCCGCCGTCAAAACGCCCGCCGGCTTTCGCGGCGATTCGGCCGATCTGCATTTTTTCAAAAGGGGTTAAAAAACCGGTCATGAACGGTTTTCCAAATCGTTCAAAACGGTCGATGCCGTTCTGTACCGATCGAAAAAACTGTTCATGACCGTTTGTGTTTTCCGCCATGATTACTGAGCAGATTCTTCTTCAGCTTCGTCGTTCAGGTTGATCGAGCCTGCTACGCCGATTTCTTTCGGATAGCAGAGAATTACATCCGGTCCGATATGCTTGAGCTCTCCGCCAAGGGCAAAGGCTACACCAGTCAGGAAGTCTTCCATGCGGCGAGCATATTCATCAGTCAGCTTGTGCAGGTTCACTACAACTGCGCGGCCTTCTTTCATGCGGTTGCCAGCCAGTTCCGATTCGTTCAGGCTTCTCGGCTCAAAAAGAACCATTTTTGTGTTGGCATCCAGATGCGGTGCGCCGTTGTCTTTCTTCACTTCGTACGCGTTGCCAGCAGGACGAGCTGTAGGTGCAGACTGTTCTGCTGTTTCTACGACTTCATCTTCTTCTACGTATTCTTCGTCGTCACCAGGTTCAACGAATGATTTAAAACGATCCATCAGTCCCATAAATAAACCTCCTCCAAACAATTTTTATCTTACCATACGACAGAAAGGTCAGAAACCAGGAAAACCCGTGGCCGCCTGTCCTTTCCGCAATGGAATCTGCGTGTAAGAAAGCCGATTTTTTTGAAAGTCAGGCCAGGAAATCGATCGGGGTTTGTCTATCGAATGGGTACAGGGCGATTTTTGCCGCTTGTGGTATTTTACTGACCAGACGGCGTGAATACAAGTGCGGCGATAGAATTCTGCAAAATTTATGGCGGCTTTTCCGGCGTCCTCAAAAGATCCGCACGCAATCTCCAATCGAACTTTACCTATGAGCAATTCGCAAGCGCTTTCCATATTCTGAAGCAGGGATTATGCGCAATGGTTTGCGTCGCTTTTCAGGTCAGAGCGCATGAAATTTCATGCTCATGCGCTCTAATGCAATCGGGTTTGAACGATTCAAAGAGGTGCGTGGAGCTGCCGTTCTAGAAGTCCTTGAAGGCGTCGCTCATCTGCTTTGTGCGTGTCAGCCAGCCAGTCTGGCCTTCCTCTAAAGCGGGCAGCTTGAGAAGGGCAAACGGGCCTTCGTTATTGAGATACCACTCGCCTTTCGGGAAGCGGGATCGAAACGCCTTCAGCGTGTTCTGCACCCCAGAGCCGAATCCGACAACAGAAAGCGCCTTGCAGCCGTCAAACATCTTCTGAATGAAACGGGCGTTCTGTGTCTGGAAATGCGTGATGTTCAGGCGCTGCAGCTGATAGGCATCGTTGAACATCTTGAAAAGGCTCAGGGCATTGGCGGTATCAAAGCTTTCCAGATTGAGCGACTGAATTGAGCTGCACTCGGAAAACATGAAGTCCATATTCGTCACATGCCGGGTATCGAAGCCGGAGAGATCCAGACTTTGCAGGGCGCGGTCGCCCGAGAACATAAATCCCATGTCCTCGCATTTCGACGTGTCAAAGTGAGATACATCCAGACCGCCCAGCCGGTGGCAGAACGCGAACATGCTTTCCATGTTTCGAACATTGGACGTATCGAAACCGGAAACGTCGAGGCTTTCGAGCAGGTAGCAGCTGGTAAACATGCCGGACATGTCTTCGACACTTCGCGTATCGAAGCTTTGTACGTTCAGTTCATGCAGGCTGTAACATCCGTTGAACATGTTGGCCATATCCCGCACGTTTCCGGTCTGAAAGCCGTCGATGTTCAGTTCGGTCATGCCGCTGCAGTCAAAGAAGAGCGAACGCATGCTGGTGACTTCGCTCGTGTCCCAGCCGGAGAGATCGATCGATTCAATTGAAGTGTAAATGCCGCGCTTGCTGACGGTGGCGCGTTCGGCACCGCCAAATGCATAGCTCAGATCACCGATTACCTTGAGAGGCGCGCTGCCGTCTACCCGGTCGATTTCCTTGCGCCAGGGATACCATGGCCAGCGATCGGACGTATC